>JAHJDG010000035.1 GCA_018812265.1 bacterium
AAACGCCTCCGATAACACCCAACTCTTGCGGAACATCCAACCTCCTCAACCTTGATGCCCGCAAGATACTGAAATCGGCTCCTCCCCGTCAAGTGTTATTTTGATATAGGCTCATAGCCCGGCGTGTCATAGCAGCCGACTTCCACTGGACTAGCGGGATCGGAAATGTCCACAATGCGAAGGCCGCTGGAAGCGGTTGTAACGTAGGCTAGAGTATCCACGGCGGAAACTGCGTTGGCATCGTCCCAATAGGGGATGCTCCCTAATCGGCGGACGTTCAGGCTGTCTTGAGCTTGAACAGACATCGCCGACAGCAATAAGAGGTAAACGACAAGAAATTTCAAGGATTTCATGACAGACACCCAATATTGATGACCTATCCGGGGAGAAGCACAGTATTTGATAATATGCCGTCAGAATCGGGGAAAGTCAAGCGGGTGGGATGCGAAAAAAAAGATTGTTGGCCAGGATCAGGTTTGTCCGGTATGAAATTGGTCGAGCGGGCACGACGATATTGCTCTGTGTATGTCACTGACAGAAAAATCCCCGCCCAACCGGACGGGGATTTCTATTCTCAAAAGCTCAGCGTGACGACTACGCCGTGACCAGCGCTTCCACCCGCTGCTTGAGCGCGGGCTTGGGCAGCGCGCCCACCTGCTGCATCCGCATTTCTATTTCTTCAGTCGCGCGAGCACCTCATCCTGAGTCATCACGCCACCCGTAGGCAATTCTCGCAGGGCAGGCACTTCCGCCGTCGTGGCGAACACGTGATAGTACATCCCTTCGGCATACTGAATGACTCCCGTATGCACGTAGGTTGTATCCGTAGTGAAGCCGTGATAATAATACTCACCTTCGCTCGTCGGCGAATAAAAGACCAGGTAATGCGTCACATCAACCGTGCAGCCGCACGTCGTCTCGTCGACAGGATCCCATGTCAGCCTTGCCGATTGCCCTTCCGGCTGAACTACAACTTGCGGCGCCAGCGGAATCACCTCCGTACAAGGCTCGAACTCATAGATTCCGAGATAGTAGTAATCCGCCAGATAAACCAGTTCACAGTCCGTCGCCACGCCCTCAGGACTCCCCGGAGTGTCGTAATAACCCACCTCGATTGGCACGGTCGGATCGGAGACGTCCAACACATGCAGACCGTACAATGGATCCGCTATGTACGCATACTTCCCCGCCACCGCCACATTCCGCGCCCCTTGCATGCCGTAAAAAGCCACCTCAAGAGGTGCAGCAGGATTGGTGATGTCCACCACTCGCAGTCCACTAGTATAGTCCGCCACATAGGCGTAGTTCCCAGCCACTGCTACGCCATAAGCAGACCCTGGTGTGTCATAGTAACCCACTTCGAAGGGTGCGGCAGGATCAGTGATGTCGATCACCCGCAAACCACTCGTCATAGCCGCCACGTACGCAAAATTGCCCGATACTGCCACACCTCGTATCTCGTTCGGGGTTGGGCAGAAGCCTACCTCTGAAGGCGCGGCCGGATTCGTGATGTCAATCACCCGCAGACCTAAACCGCCAGCATACGCATAGTCTCCATCGACTGCCAAGCCCCGTACGGGCCCACCGAATATCGAACAGGAACCCACTTCCAAGGGAACGGCCGGATTCGAGATATCAATTACCCGTAGGTGATACCAGCAGCCAACGTAGGCGTAACTGCCGCTGACCGCGACCGAGTAAGCCGCCGATAGGCCTAATGAACCCGTTTCGCTGGGTGCGTACGGATCAGAGATGTCGATAATCTTCAGATTATTCTCGTTCGCTACATAGGCGTAGTCGCCCGCGACGGCTACTTTCCAGGCAAAACCGTCACCACTACTAAGCTGCCCCAATCGTTGTACGTTCAGACTGTCCTGCGCAGAGGCAAAGAGGGCGGATGACAAGAGAATGACCACCATAAAGAACTTGTGCTGTTTCATCGTGACTCCCAGAGTGTGGTTGACCCACACGGACAGGTACGTGATGTTTTTTACAAAATGGTGCGGAAAAATCCGGGAGTCAAGCAGATGGAAAAAAAAATCGTTGTAGAAAGATTAAAATTCTGGACGCCTCGGTATTGATATTAAGTCAAGAATTACTATGTAGCAAGATGAGAAGTGGGTCAAGAGCTTTTTCGGCGGGCGATCCTCGCCGATGAAAAAATCCCCGTCCAACCGGACGGGGATTTGTGTATTCATGAAAGGTAATGTGCCGACTACGCCGTGAGCAACGCCTCCACGCGCTGTTTGAGCGCCGGTTTGGGAAGCGCACCCACCTGCTGATCCACAAGCTTTCCGTCCTTGAAGAACAGCAGCGTGGGAATCGAACGCACGCCGAATTGCATGGCCACGCCGGGGCTGGAATCCACGTCCACCTTAGCGAACGTCACTTTTCCCTCGTATTCTCCGGCCAGCTCTTCGATGACGGGTGCGACCATCCGGCACGGCGCGCACCAGTCCGCGTAGCAGTCCACCACCACCATCGAATTTTTCTTGAGTGTGTCGGCAAACTCTTTGTCGCTGACGTGTAAGGCTTTAGTTTTTGTCTTGTCGGTCATGTGATTTGATCTCCCGATTATGTGCAGGCCGTCCCCGCGGACGGCTCACGATTACGATACCTTGAGAAGCGAGCGGATCTTCTGCTCGAAATACTCTTTCGGCCGGTAGCCGACCACCTTCTCCGCCACTTCACCGTTCTGATTAATGATGAACGTCGTAGGAATGGAGGGCGGCGATCCGAAAATCCCGCGCGCCTCTTCGTTGAACAGAGCGCTCGTGTAGCTCATCTTATAGTCGGCGGAAAACTTCTTAACCGCGTCCTTCCCCTGACGGGCGAACGCAATCCCGACGATCTCCAGACCCTTCGGATTGTACTCGTTGTAGAGTTCCACGAATTCCGGAATCCCGCGACGACACGGCCCGCACCACGTATCCCAGAAATCCACGATCACCACCTTGCCCAGATGCTGCCGCATATCCACCGAGCGGTCATTGATGTCCATCACGGTGAAATTGAGCATCTTGGCGTCTTTCGCCACCGGGGGCGAGGTCTTCTTGCAGCCCGTCGAGATCAACACCAATGCGACGAGCGAAAGCGCAGCAAGCCTCCACATAGTCACGTCTCTCCTAATTTATCTTGCAGAAATTCATGATCTCACGATCAGATCAGAGCCATTGTAAGAGAATAAACCCGGACAAAGTGAGTCAAGTTCCCCTGCCCGTAGGTCAAGCGGCCTGATGGACTTCGCTTGCCAACCTCAATTGCGGGCTGCCGAAAACACGGGGCAGGCTTCCCGATAACCAGGTGGGCAATTCATATGGCAGAGCCCCGATCAATGGAGCAAGTTCATACAAATAAAGGAATTCTTGTTTCTGCTTCCCCCAGAAGACCACTTCTTCACCCATTTCCGGCCGATCCGATCCGCAGAACAGATAACAGATGTCCTCTCCGATGATTCCCACCACCGGCTGCCGCTTTCCCCGGAAAAGAGCGGAAGCCCTACCTGCCAGACTACGCGGATAGCCGATCCGGTGGCCGAGACGAACCTCAGCGCCCCAACCATCCTGCTGCGCTTTCCAGAAAAGCGGGTCAGGAAATCCATGCCCTCGCCGGACTCGCCGAACGAAACCAATCCGCCCCACCAGAGTCATCACCGGCTCCAGCGGCAGCAGATCGCGCACCTCCGGAGAAGGAGGCTGACCATACAGCGCGATTCCCGTTCTTACCATGTTGCCGGGGACGTCGGGAATGGCCAGCGCCGCCGCCGAATTGGCCAGATGAATCCATCGCGGTTCCATGCCCAATAAGCGGGCTTCAGCCACGATCCGGTTGAACACCTCGATTTGCCGCAATCCCTGGTCGTGATCCCGCGGGCCGTTGTAGCCGAGGTGGGAGTAAAGCCCCACCACCTTCAGATGCGGTAGACGGGCGATTTTCCGCAGGGCTTGTGAAGCCTGCGAATGATGGATACCGACCCGTCCCAGACCCGTGTCGAATTTCACGTGCGTGGGAATCGGCCGACCCAGAACGCGGGAAACCGATTCGAGATACTCCACCTTATACCACGAGGTGGCGGCGGCTTCGAGATCCCAGTCGAGGAACTGCTTGGGCGGCTTGCCCACCCAATCGGTCATCACCAGAATCGGCTTCGTGATCCCCGCTTTTCGGAGTGCGATGCCTTCCGCCGGAGAACTCACCCCGAAACCCGCCGCGCCCGCCTCGTCCAAGACCTTTGAACAAGGGACCAGCCCATGCCCGTAGGCGTTCCACTTGACCACGGCCAGGAGTCCACGCGGACGGACCCTCCCGAGCAGCCGGTCGGCGTTCCGCGCCAGCGCCCCCAGATCAATCCGGGCTTCGGGCCCAAGAATAGTGGGTGGTTGAACGGCCTTCACTCCCGCCCAATCTACACACATTCGGGCAGATCGGCAAGTGAAATAGACACTCCCGGCCGAGCAGTTTCAGCCGGGAGTGGCTTGAAGTCCGTTCGCTACTTGATCCGGTCTTACTTCGGTGCGCCGGCGAGTTCCTTCTGAGCCGCCATCGCGGACTCAGTACCCGCATACTTCGGATTCTTCAAGAACTCTTCGTAAAGCTTCTTGCGGTCCTTCTTCGGTTTCTTCATGAGCTTGTCGAATTCCTCCTTAGCCAGCTCGTTGCGAGCCTTGACACCGGCCGGAGTGTTCGGATACTTCATGACGAGTTCGTCAATCTTCTTTTCGGCATAGAGCCCTTCCGCTACGGCACTGCGGGCCACGTTCGCCGACGGAGTATTCGGGAACTTCTGAAGGATTTCATCATACTTCTTCTCCGCTAAGAGCTGCTCGGCCCGCTTGTTCTTGGCGTCCTGAGCGGCCGGCGTATCCCCGAAGTTGTCTATGACTTCCTGGAATTTTCCTTCGGTGACCATTTTCGCGGCCAGTCCTTCGCGAGCCTGCTTGGCAATCGGCTGGTCGGCGTACTTGTCCAGTACCTCCTGGTACTTCCCTTCATCGAACAGCTTCTGAGCGCGCTGCTCGGGCGATGCACATCCGCCCACGATCATCACGATCACGGCGAGTGCGGCAACCACGGCGATGAGACGTTTCATGGTAGTGATCTCCTCCCTTGGAGATGAATAGTTTGTGAACCTGCCTGTCCACTTCGCAGCGCGACATCGGGGCAGGTTTCCGAGTGTGCTTCGCTTATCGAGTGCCGGCCCGCCGCGGCGGGCCCGTGGCTATTTCTTGCGTTTCGGGGCTTCGGCGGCGCGGATATCGGTAAGCATCTTGTTGGCCTCCCGCTGGGCCACCGTTCCCGCATACGAACGAACGATGTGGGTCAGCGCGTCCTTCTTGGCGTCCCCCTTCAGCTTCTTGGCCTGCGTCAGTTCGGCCATTCCACGTTCTTCCTTGATCTGTTTAGCGTTCTCGTTTTCGGGGAATCTGCGCACAAGCTCATCCAACTGCCCGGCGGCAAACAGGCTATCGGCCAGCCGGTTGCCCGCCAGCGGCGCCACCGCGCTGAACGGGAAAGAATCCAGGATCGCCTGATACTCGCCCCGTGCGAACAACAGTTGAGCCATTTGTTCAGTCGCCTTATGAGCCGCCGGAGTGTCGGAGTAGTTGCGAAGAATTTCCTCGAACCTCTCCTCGCGCAGCAGCCCTTCCGCGATCTTGGCCCGAGCCCGGCGGGCGATTTCCAGATCAGGGTATTTGTCTACAACCGCCTGATATTCTCCCTTCTCGAACAGCTTATTCGCTGCCGCCGGACGGCTCTGGCAACCGCTCGCAATGAGAATGAGGGAGATTCCGATGACCATCAGGAGAGCACGGGTGAGTCGGTAATACATTCCATCTGTCCTTCATCTTGCAGGTCACATATTAACTGTGTAAGCTAATGTTTAGGTGGCAAAAAGTCAAGGCATGTTCCCTATGAAATCACACTATTAAACGTCAATTCTCCGTGACACGCCTCTGATCTTCCGGCCAATGCCACCAAATCCGCCTGATCTTCCCAACAGCTACCTCCATGTTTCCATGATTCTGGACTCCTATGTCCTTTGTTTACCAAGGATAGCGTCGCCTGTCCGCTCCGTTCCGACGTAAACAATTGCTTCACAAACTCTTGAAAAGACTTGCATTTTCGGGAAGGGTACGCTATATTCGGGGCCATAGACAAAGTTGACAATGGATCATTCCGAATAGCGAGACCTCCCCAATGAGACATCGTTCACGATTCTGGACTTCTCCGGTAACATATCTTCTGGCGGCGGCAGCCTTTGTCATGTCATTCCTGTACCATGGCCTATCCCATGCTCAAACCGGCCGCGCGCAAGAATATATCACGATGTCGGAACGGATCGGCAGAATCATCGTCCAATACCGGGCTTTCGATGTCTGGATCTACTTCTTTCAAGGACTGCTCTTCTTTCTCTGTCTCGGCTTCACCATCTACTATCTCCTCCTTTTTCATCGCACTTCGTTCATGTCCCGGATTCGACAGAAGCTTTCCGAGATGACCCGCAAGCTGGACATGCAGGCGGCCATCGAGTTTGAAATCAACAGCCTCTCCAACAAATTCCTGTTTCTCGATCTCGTGATTACCGGTGCTCCGGTGGCGGGACTGGTGGGAACGGTGGTGGGCTTGGTTCGCGTGTTCAGCCAGCAGACGATTGTCGAGCACGTGTCCATGCAATCCATCGCCGGAGGAATGTACGTGGCGATGGTAACGACCGTCGTTGGCCTCTTGGTGGCTCTGGTGGGAATCATCGCCCGCCACCTGCTCGATTCGCGACTCGCGGAAATCCGCGATATGCTTTCGGGAGCGCGCTGACGTGGCCCGGCGAAATCTCTTTGCCGACGTGACCACGTCGTTCATTGATCTCGCGTTCAATCTGCTGCTGTTCTTCGTGATCTCGCTGGTGATTGTGCCCGAGAACGTCGTGCCGATTCGACTGCCCCGCAGTTCCGCGGCCGAGGAAACGACGTTGCAGGTGAGCGACGACCTGGTCTTCTACGTCCTGCGCGATGGAACCGTGCTGGTGGAAGACCAACTGCTGGCCGATTCGCTGGCCGCCGACACGATCCTCTTCGCCCGCGCCGACACCGTGATCGCCCAGTATCATCAGGCCAAACCCGAGGGACGGCTGATTCTCAAGGCCGACAGCGGAGCGGTATGGGATCGCCCCGTGCAGGTTATGCAGGCCGCCGGAAAACATGGTATGCCGCTCAGTATCGCCCTCGAACCGCAAATCGGCCGCTAAGCGATGACTGAGAAACAGGTCAAGAGCATCCTTCGCATCGTCTCCGCAGGCTTGTCCGCACTGACGATCCTGCTCCTTCCGGCGGTTCCGCTCTCGCAGCCGGTGCCGCAGCTCGTCATGCCGGCGATTCTGATTCCCATCGAAGAGATCATCCTTCGCCCGATCCCGCCCAAACCTCGCCCGCGCCCGCCGGCGCTCGGCCCGCTCACCGCCCAGATGATGCCCGCTCCTTACATCGCTCCCAGCGACGTGTCCGCGCCGCCCACGCAGATCATCCTGGCCGAGCCGGCGATGGAAGAGCCGCAGATCGGACTGCTCAGCCCGATCTTCGACCGTCCGCCCGAAGAGCCGTCTCCCGTTCGTATGAGTCCGGTGGCTTCGCCGCTGCCCGACATCATCACGCAGCGCAGCGATGACGGCCCCGCCAAACCGCCGCCGGCCGCCCTGCCCGGTCCCGAGCTTCAGCGCGGAGAACTCTATCGCGGAACGGGATCGCCCACGCTCGAAGTCCGCACCGAGCCGTCCTATACGGGGCCGGACTTGAACCTGCCGCAGACCGAGCTTCCCGAGGCCGGACTGACGCGCGGCGCAGCCGTGCCCACCACTCCGCAGCCCGGTCCGGGCCCGGGAGATCGTTATCAATCCCGGGCGGGGACTTCGCCGGGAGCCGATCTCTCGGAAAGTCTGCAGTCGCAGGGTGACGTAGTGGGCGAGGGCGAGCTTTCGGGACTTCTGAACTGGCTTCGCCAGCAGCACATCGAGTTCCCGCCCGTTGTTCGTTCGTATCTGGAGACGTCCTCGGGTGATCTGCTCGGTGTGACGCGCTACGCGGGTTGGGACATCTACGTGCAGTTTGCGGAAGACGAACACCAACTGAAAATTTTCCTCGCGCGCGGCGGAACCGGGATTCTTCTGGCCGATTCCGATTTCAAACGTCGCTCGCAGCTTTTCGGCTTGGGGCACGTGACGCGCGACGCCGCCGGAACAATCGTTGCCATCGAAGCCCAGCGCGAAAAACCCAGCCACGAACGCACCGACGATTTCTATCGCGTGTTCGGAAGCTGGATGGAAGCTCAGGGAATCAAAATGGGATCGCGCACGTCGAAGTAGATTTTCACGGCATCACATTTTCCCCCCATTCTATGGGGGGATCAAGGGGGGTTGTAGCGCTGCACTGCGTGTGCTCTCTTACGTTAAGGCTATCTTGAAATGAGGTTTTCCAGAGAGAAGAACAGTTTGTTCAGTGCCTCCGTGGATATGTCATTTATTCCTTTTCCTACTATAAATAATGAACGCGGATGATTTGGTAAAAGCTTTTTTCGGTGAACCGCTTGATTATTGGCGGCGAACAAATGAGGTAGCTCGTCGTGGGCGGACGGAACTTATCGCATTGAACAGGCAACAGGCCAATCCGGATCGCGATAGAAGGATTTTTGTACTTGAAGAAGGACTTCGTGTTTATGATAATTTTATTAACCAACAAGTAGCAAGAGTCGAAAATGCACTGAGTAACCCTAATGCCTTGATCGATGGCAATATTCTGCAAAATTTAATCCTCGCATTTTATGAGTGGGCTAATGCTACACTGGATGAGGATCATGAACTCAGACAACGCTTGCGCATGCTGAACGATCTTGGATGATCGTAACACGCGATTGGCGTTCCTGCAGAAATAGTTCAGGAATAGTTAAAGGTGACACGGATTCTGAAATTCACCTCCTTGAAAAAGAATGCTCAAATCACTCTTTATCATACTTCTATCCGTTCTGTTTTCTACGCCTCTTTTCTCGCAGAAAAACGCGCCGCCTCCCGCCGGACTCGATTCGCTCACCAAGAGCGAGGCCGATTCCATCGCGAAGCAGCTTTTCGGAGAAGAGAAAGCCGAGACCCGGGCCCTGCGCGAATTCGAGAAAGGCAAAGAGGACTTCCAATCCGGTGAAGCGTTCCTCGCCGAGGCCGATTCCATGCGCCGCAGCGGTGAGGATACGACTCTGAAAAAACCCGGCGGCGTCATCGGCACGCTCCGGCAGGCGTTCGGCGATACCACTATGTCGTCACGCGAACGCGAGACCCGCAAGCGCGCCGACGCCGTGTTCCGCCGCGCGGCCCGCGAATTCGAGAATGCGATCAAGTATTCCCCCGAACTCAAGGAAGTGCCGCTCTGGCTGGTCGCCACCTACGACCGCCTGAAGGAGTGGCGAAAGTCGGTCGAGCTCTATCGCGAGATTTTAAACGAACGGCAGGGTGAAGACCGCCTGTGGTTCAACTACGGATACGCCGCCTTGCAGGCAGGTGAGCACCCCATTGCGGTCAACGCCTTCGAGCAGGCCATTCACATCAGCGTGCTCGTAAGCGGGGATTCGGCCGCCGTTCCCAACCGCTATTGCACGTTCGCCGGCGAAGCGTTTCTGCGCACCTATCAGGATCGGCTCGCGCTGGCCCGCTTCCGTCAGGCGCAGCAACATGCCGCGCCCGCCGACTCCGCCGAAATCCAGCGAACCATCGAATGGATTCTGTGGGATGAGGGCGGGATCGCCACGGCCGAATACCGGGACGCCGCCTATCGCGCCGAGGCTGAACAGCGCTGGGACGACGCCCGCAAGGCTTATCTCGGCGGTCTCCATTCCGCGCGCACGGAGAAAGCGAAAGACGAACTCAGCTACCGTCTGGCGCTGCTCGAATTCCAGCACGGCACGCGCACCGACGGTCTTTCGCGAATGAAAGAGCTCATGGCCACCAAGCCGAACGCTTCCGCCGAGTGGCGCGAGAACTATGGAAAGATGCTCTTCGCCTACGCACAGATTCTGGAAAAGGAAGGCGACAAGCGCGGCGCGCTCAGCTATTTCCTGCAGGCCACCAAGATCGTCTGGAGCGCGCAGGGTGCGGGCTACGTCGAAATCGCCCGCATCGCCGCCAACGATCTCGACTCGGCCATCGAGCACGCCGCCAAAGCGCTCGATTATCCGCTGACGCGCGAGCAACGGCTGGCCGCCTATCAGATTCTCGAATCCGCCTATCGGTCCAAGGGAAACTGGGAAATGATGAGAGAATATCGTCAGCTTATGGAGGAGACTCCGTGACATTATTGCGTAGCGCCGTAGTTTCACTCAGTCTGGTTCTCTGCGCGGTCGTCCTGCACGGCGCGGATCTGGAATTCCGGCTCATCACCGTCAAGAACGTTACCAGTCCCGCCGAGCTGGCGATCCTCCGCGACGAACTCCTGCTCGGCTCGGAAACGATGGATCGGATTCTCATCACCGACGCACTCAACGACGGCTTCGATGAGAATGATATGATCCAGCTCTATCCGTCGGGTCGCGTGCTTCGTCTCGCTCCCATCTCAGCCCGGTTGGACTCGCTGTTGCGCGCGTTTCGCCTTCCGCCCAATGTGGAAATCCACGAGACCAAGCAGTACTTTGGCCGCTATGATTCTCTGGCGTGGTCGCGCCGCGGCGCGCAGTCACTGGGCTATGGAATCCTGGCCGGACTGTCCGAGCGACTGGGGCGTGGCTATCGCGGCGAGCGCGTCGAAGGCTATTTCCATTTCAGTCCGTCGGGAAACTCGGTGATGGCGTGGAATTTCGATTCGACGAAAGTAGCGTTTCCACGGCCGGCGGGTCCGCGCGTGGACACCGTGATGGTGTACCTTCACGATACCCTCTACGTTCCGGAAGTAATCACCGTGACCAGCGATCCGGTCGTAGTCCGCGACACCGTCTACATTCCCTCGGAACTTCTGCGCGATCCGCGCGGTCTCTACTACCGCGTGGCTCTGGGAACCGTGGGCGGCGGCTACACCATGAGCAGACGGGAAGCCTCGCGCGGCAATCTCACGCTCGGCGCGGGCAACGAATGGGACTTCGGCGTTTGGGATTCGTGGATCAGCGGCCGTCAGGACATTCACTCGCGGATCGGCCTCCGTTTTCTTGCGGAGATGGCCCCCTGGAAATTCGACACGTTGTCCCCGCGTTTCCTGTCCACCTCCTTCGAGACCATGTTCATTCCCGCCTGGGATCGCAGCTTCTTCGCCTTCGGCGGAATTCGCGCGATCTACCATGACGATCTTTTCTGGGATCGCGCGCGGGCCGCGTGGGACGAAGACCCGTACGAAGAACCCGCCGCCCAAGACCTCGCTCAATACGAACTCACCTTCAAGCTCGGCCTCGATAAATTCGCGTCCTACGGCACGGGCAAGCGTTTCGGCGCATGGCTGAAGCTCTCGGGCTGGATTCCCGGCGGAGGAAAATCGGGCTATGATCTGACGCTGGACTCAACTCTGGCGGCCCGCGTTTCGCCCGATAACGAACGGATGCCGTTTCGTTGGGAACACGACGGCGGCTACGAAATCGAAGGCGCTTTCAGCGCGCGGATCGCCGAGTCGGCGCAGATGGTGGTTTCGCTCGGTGAACTCATCATTCCCAATCTTCACTATGAATTCACGGACACGACGTTTACGGGCCGTCCGCCGAACGTGCCGGTTCGGAACAAGGGCCTCTTGAACGTCGGACAGTTTTACCAGTCCGCTTCGCTGCGTTTCGCTCCCTACAATCGCGCGACGACTCGCTTGCAGTTCGATCTTTCCTTCCGCAACAATACGCTGAGCGAGACGGTCAAGCAGGGAACGAAGGAAGCGGTGATCGAAGAATTGTTCTATCCATACATTGAGGCTCCCGAACTAAGCGGAGCCGTGCAGCTTGACGTCAGCATCGTTCGTTTCCGCGCCGGAGCCCGCTATTATTTCCCCGCCGGCGAAGACGCGCAGCTTCGGCCGGAAGCCGCGCTGCATCTGCTCTTCAAGTGAACTCTTCAGCTTGTAGTATGAAACGAATCCCCGACCAAATGGCCGGGGATTCTTTCTGCGGCGGTGCCGTCATCTCCGTTCGGGCTGTCAGCGGATCAGGCTTGCCGCCGCCTGATCGAGGACCCACCAGCATTCACCGTCTTGAAGCTGAATCCGCGCGGCTGGCAAGCGGAAATCCTCCTCGACGAGTAGTTGACGCAGCGACTGCGCCTTGTCCTCGCCCGCCGCCAGCAGGATCACTCGCCGCGCTTGATTGATGACTCGCGGCGTGAACGTGAGCATGCGAGTTCCGGATTTGGATTCGACAACTTCGATCAGCGCTCCCGACTCGATGGCCGCATCACCCGGAAACAGCGCCGCGACGTGACCGTCTTGTCCGATGGAGAGAACAATCACGTCGAATACGGGCGCGCCGGGGCCGAATCGGGACTTGATCGTGCGCGCGTATTCATCGGCCGCTTCACTCAGATTCTCCGTCTCGCCGGGCATCCGCCAGACTTCGCCGATCGGCACGTAATCAAGCAAGGCTTCGTACGCCATCCGGTAATGCGAGTCGGGATGAGCGGGCGGCACGGCCCGCTCGTCGCTCCAGAACACTTCCCAGCGCTCCCAGTCCGTCTCCTCCGACCAGTCTTCCGTTGCCAGCTCTTCAAGAAGTTCGCCGATCTCAACGCCTCCCGAAAAGGCGATTCGGAACACGCCCCGCTCGGCAATGGCTTCGCGCTGGGCTTCGCAGATCAGATCCGCGGCCGCGTCGGCAACGTCCTCCAGAGTTTCGCAAATCGCAATCTGTCTCATCGGTCGGTCAACTCCCTGATCCATTTTTCGGCTCGCTCAAGCGAAGACTCGCGTACGGGATTCCGTTTCATACTCGAAAGTTGCTCTCGCAGAAGTTCGACGATGAGCACTTCCCCTTCCGGCTCTTCGCAGATGAAAGGTGTGTCTTGGGAATCATCGAAGTGGAGTTCCACCCGTGTGCCATCGGTTTTTGACGCTTTCACGAAGATCATCGAACGATCACGTGCGAAAGCGATATCGGTTCTGTCATCGCAGGAAATAATGCTTTCGTCAGTCCAACCGAGGACTGTTGCGATCCATGCGCCCACGAGCAGCATGTCGGCGGGAAGGCTGTCGGAGGCGAAGTAGAAAGCAACTTCACAAATCGAAGCGCTGTCATGTTCGGTCATGATCCTCGAAATCTCCCGCTGCCACGGATTCACGAGCGATTCGAATAAATCGCTGATAAGTGGCCGTGAGCCAAGCCTCCTCCGAAGGTCGAACCATCTTTGCAGGGAAATTGTCGAAGCGCAGGGACGAATCATCGAGGTAATCACGCGATCACACTCTCGACCCAGCGAGATGAGCAGCGGATGGTCGGGGAGAAGCGACACATCCCAAATGAGCGCGGTCGGCGATCCGGCTTGCCGCAGCGCCAGCAGCGCAGCCGCAGCCGACGGTGTTTCGGCGGCTTTCCCTTCAAAAAAGATCGGCTGGCCGCCCGCTACGCACTCAATACGTGTCCAGCCTGCCCCCACCTCGACGACAAACGCCTGAGCCGCCTCGCTCTCCTTGAGTTCGGCTACGAGTTCTTTTACGCCTTCAAGATCGCTTCCCGTAGCATAGAAGAGGTTCATCGAGTTTGAGCTTTCTTTGTTAACGTGCTTGCCTTTGATTAAGTGTCATATCGTATCTTCAGACAGGTCAATATGTAATGAAGGTTGCCCGGACCCCGATTGACAATTTGAGTCCCGACCTTTATCTTATGAAAAATCTCCGCAAATGGAAAGGACTACCCGAATGTTCTGGATTCTACCCCTCTTGGTTCTGTTGGCGGCCAGCGCGAACGCCGACGTGGTCCGTAAACAGCAGACCACGGCCGAGTTCTGGGGTGCCAACGAAGCCACCACCACCTTCTCCATCGCCGGAGACCGCAGCGCCGACGAATCCGTTACCAAGTGGACGCGCGGTTTCATGAAAACCGCAACCCGTGGCAAACCTACTGAATCGAAAACCATCGTCCGGCTGGACAAGCAGGTGATCTGGACGCTCGATCCCAAGAAAAAGACCTACACCGAAATGACCTTCGCCGAGTTCCGCGAGATGCTCGAAAAGGGAATGGCCGAAATGAAGGAGGAATCGGAGGAAGGGGAAGACACGGCCACTGTCGGCGAGGACATGTACGAATGGACGGTCGAGGACCTGTCGGAACCTGAACCCAAGAGGATCGGCAGCTACACCTGCCGCAACGTGCACCTCGTCGCCACCGGAGTGAACAAGGAAGAGGCCAACGATCAGGTGGTCATCACGATGGACACCTGGAACAGCGAGGAAGTCCCGGGACGCGATGAGATCGCCGAGTTCTACCGCAAGTATGCCGCCGCTCTCGGACTGGACGAGTGGGCGCTCACGCCCGGCCTGCTGCAGGCTGCGACCGCCTATCGCCAGCAGTTCGCCGCTCTCTACGACGCCTTCAAGAAAGCTCCCGGCGAGTCGGTGCAAAGCCTGATCGAAATCAAACGTCATGCCCTCAAGGGCAAGTCGCTCGGCAAGCTCGCCTCCCAAGCCGCGCAGGAAGAACTGACGAGCAAGCTGCCTTTCGGCGGTGGAAAGAAAAAGAAGAAGGAAGAGGCTCCCGAGTGGGTGTGGAAGGTCCGCTTCCGCTCCACCGGCGAACTTATCGAAGCGTCTACGAATCCCGTCGAAGCCGCCACCTTCGAGATTCCCGCAGGATTCAAGAAGAAGGACAAGTGATTGCGTTTCCACTTTCAAGAACATGCCCTCGTCGGATTCGACGAGGGCTTGTTTATGGGTGCCGCGCTTGATGCGTTGGCTTACTTGAGGAGAACAACCTTGCTTCTCGCCTGATGGTTTTCCGTGACCAGAACAGCGATATAGATTCCTGAAGCCAATGAGGTCGGTCGAAAGGAAACATCGTGTGTGCCGGCCTCGAAGAATCCGTCGCTGACTCGCGCGACGACTTGACCCAACAGATTATATAGCGTCAGCGACACGTTTCCCGCGCGCGGAAGCGTGAACTGGAAGCGAGTCTCCGCGTTAAAGGGATTCGGTGTGCAGCCGTTGAAGTGAAAGGCAAGGGGTGTGAGGGGAGTTTCGGCCGACACGATGGGGGAGAGAGTCACGTCCAATTGCGTGGGAAAACCGCCGGGAACGTTGATGAGACGGGTCAACGGCTCGTATCTTTCGTATTCAAAGCGGACGGAAAACAGACCGGGAGGAAGCAACCCGACCGCATACGTTCCCTCGACGGAAGTCAACGTGTCTACCGTGCGACGGCTGTTGTAGACTCTGACGGCCACGGCGGACAGCGGCTGGCCGGAGGAAGCATCGGTGACGGTTCCCCGCACCAATCCGACCTTGGACGCGAGATACATCCGGAATTCGGTGATGGAACCTTCGTCCCACTCGGCTCCGTCATAGACGAAGAGTTTGAAGGCGCGAAATCTTTGCGCTCCGCGAATGAGCAGCGTCGAATCGCCGTCAGCCGCCGCCAACAGTTCATGCGGCCGCCAGCGTCCGGAATAAGGAGGATCGCCCACCGTCCACGGATACGCGGCGTTGTCGTCGAAACGGCAGCCGGTGATGTTCGCTCCCGTCACGTAAGGATCACGCAACGTCAGCTGCACGCGGGTCGTGTCCACCGTGACGAACCACAGTTCAAGGTCCCCAATCCGGGGATGCGCAATGGACACCATCACGTCGAGATCATGGATGATGGAGGTGTCGGACGTGAAAAGTTGCGCGCTGACCGTATCGAAATCGGTGATCGCCCGCGGCAATTCGCCGGAACGGTACTCGCGGAATGCCAACAGCATTTTCGGCAGCGTCACGTCCACGCGGGTTGTTTCACCCGCCCCCACGGCCACGGCGGACTCCAAGTGATCGAAGTGATACTTATGTTTGAAGTTCAGCCCGTGGTTTCCCGCGGGAATCAGCGGCAGAAAATAATTGCCCAGTGAATCCGTCCGTACGCTCCGATTCAGAACCGCAATGGTCACCGTCGCGCCGGCCACCGCCTGGGCCGAGTCATTCATCACGGTGCCGCTGATCCAACCGACGCTCTGCGGTGTGCCCTCGATCCGCACGTCGTCAATCTTCAGAACGAAGCGATCGGTCGAGGTGTAGTGAAACGCCACGCGGAACGATCCTCCGGCCAGCGCCGACAGATCGTGTTCGAAATACGTCCACGCCGCCGGCACGCTGGCGGCGGAATAGACAAGGGTCGTGAAGTCCTCAGGCGCGGCGCCACCGGTGGACGCGCGCACCTCAAACGATTCGAGGTAGTCGGCGTCCTGTGAGGCTGCCCAGTAGCTGAGCAGAATCGGTGCGCCCGCCGAATTCTCCGAGAGAATCAGCCAGTCGTCGTTGGGAAGCGTGCCGTCGTTGAAATGGCACATGACGAACTTGCGACCGCTGTGGGCCGCGAAGTAGTCATGGCGAAAAACCCGCCATCGCGAGAGCGCCTGGAACCACGAGCAGTAACCGCCGTCACGGTCAACCTGCATCCAATTCGCCGGCAATGCTCCCGGCGCCACCGTTTCAAAGTCTTCCGTCAGCAGCACCTCGTCGAGCGCGTCGCGCGAATCATCCGCACCGGCAATCCGCGCAACTTCGATGTCTTGCGAGGAGAACTTGTCCAGCGATAAGAAGATATCGCGTTTGTGGGCCGACGGCGGAACGGCGAGCGCCGTAGCCGCGAAAAGAATCACGGCCACGAAAAACGAAACCGTTTCGCTTGGAGGGCGGCGGAGGGTGGAGAAATCGAATATCATCGGGAATCACTCATACAGAGGAGACCGGGCGGCCGAGTCTCCATAGCCGTCAGCCGCCCGGTGCTTCTCTGCGATCATGCGTCTACTTCAGCAGCATCAGTTTATGCGTGGCCGTGTGCTGGCCGGCCGTGAGACGCGCGATGTAAACACCGGTGGAGAGCGTGGAAGCGTCGAACGACACCACGTGCTCGCCCGTGCTCATCACGTCGTTCACCAACCGTGCAACTTCCTGCCCGGCGACGTTGTACAGCACAAGTTCCACTTCCGATACCCGGTCGAGGGCAAAGCTGAACTGCGTTTGCGCGTTGAATGGATTCGGGTAGTTTCCGTAGAACTTGAACTCGCGCGGCAGCGTCGAGACGTCACCGATGGCATTCGTCGGATCCATCGCCACGTTCACCGTGGTCGTATCACCGTCGGTCACCACGACGTCTTCCACGACGGCCGTGTCGAAGTTCGCCCGCGTGAACCGAAGGTCGTAGGTTCCCGTGTCCACCGCCGCAAACGTGTAGCGACCCTGGGCGTTGGTGTTGGCCGTCAGGGACGTTCCCAGAATCGCGACCTGAACGTTCAACATCGGCTGCGACGTCTGCGAATTTGTTATCGTACCCATGACGATTCCCATCGGACCGGGTTCGGCGCCCTCCAGCACGACGTCGTCAATCTTCAGCACAAACTCGTCGGCCGAGATGTAGTGGAACGCGATGTAGATCGGGATTCCCGCATAGGCCGATAGATCGTGGGTATGCTCCGTCCACGCCGTGGGGATGTTGGTGCCCGTGTAGATGAGGTTCGTGAAATTGGCCGGCAGACTGCCGGTGGTGGATACGCGCACCTCATAGTTCTCGAGGTAAAGCGGATCCTGCGAGGCCGCCCAATACGTGAACGTGATCGGTGCGCCCAGCGTCTGCTGCGGAAGAATCAGCCAGTCGTTGTTGGCCAGCCCGCTGGTGTTGTAGTGGTTCATCACGACGTTGGTGCCGCTGTGGGCGTTCGCCGCTCCATAGTTGTAAACGCCCCAGGTGGAATTGCGGGTGAACTGATCGCAGTATCCGTTATCCACGTCCACCTGTATCCAGCCGGGGGGCAGCGCCCAGTTAGCGTAGCCCTCAAAATCTTCGTTGATGGCTTCGCCGCCGCCGCTCGGGGTCATGGCGACGTTCACGGTCGTGGTATCATCAGCCACGACCACGTTGCCGGAGTCCACCAGCGTCACGAAGTTGTCTCGGGTAAACTGAAGGTTGTAGGTGCCGGGCGGAACGCGCGGGAAGGTATACCCGCCGCTGGCATCGGTCGTCGCCGTCAGTTGGGTTCCCAGGATGGCCACCGCCACGCCCGCAAGGGGTGCCGAGGTTTGGGCGTTCGTCACCGTTCCCATCACCACGCCCATCGGTTCCGCCTGACCGGCTTCCAGTAGCAGGTCGTCAATCTTCAGCACGAACTCGTCGGCTGAAATGTAGTGGAACGCGATGTAGAAAGGCGCTCCGGCATAGGTGGACAGATCATGGACGTGCTGCGTCCAGGCGGAAGGAATGTTGGTTCCGGTGTAGATGACGTTCGTGAAATTGGCCGGCAGAGTGCCGGTGGTGGAAACGCGGACCTCATACGATTCGAGATAGAGCGGGTCCTGCGAGGCCGCCCAGTAGGTCAGCGTGATGGTGCCGGTGAGGTTTTGTTGCGGCAGAATCAGCCAGTCGTTGTTTTGCAGCCCGCTGGTGTTGTAGTGGTTCATCACCACGTTGGTGCCGGTATGGGCGTTGGCCGCTCCATAGTTGTACACGCCCCAGGTGGAATTGCGGGTGAATTGATCGCAGTATCCGTTATCCACGTCCACCTGAATCCAGCCGGTGGGCAACGCCCAGTTGGCCAGGCCTTCGAAGCCCTGGGAGATGATGACTTCATCCAGCGTGTGCGGATTGCGCGAGCCCACCGGAGGCAGCGTGCAGGGCTGCTCGACCGCTCCCAGATCGGGCGCGGCGTTCTCGTACTTGGCCACGGCTACCCGTGGTTCAGTTTCCTTGACGGCGACTTGAACGCTCGCGAAGACCAGCGAGACCATCGCCAGAAACACAACCATTCGAAATAGAAACTTCATGTCAGCCTCTCCTCAACGGTTCGGTTTGGTGTCCGGTTAAAATCGGACGGGACGAGGGATTGCGGAGAACCGGAAGCCTGGAACCGTTGAACCCGCTTCACGGTCCGCCGTTCCCGTGCCATTATTTGAGCAAAACGATCTTGTGTATTTGCGATGCGCCGTCCGTACTCAGGCGCGCGAAGTAAATCCCCGAGGACAGTCCCTCTGCGTCGAACAGAATTCGCTGTGAACCCGCCGAATAGAACTCATCCGTCACGACCGCCGCTTTCCTTCCCAGCACGTCGAACAGCGTCAAACTCACCCGTGCCGGCTTGGACAGGTCAAAACGGAATTCCGTAGCGGTGTTGAAAGGATTCGGATAGTTGCCGTGAAATACAAACGCCTGCGGGACGGAGCTTGCCGGTCGGGACACTCCCGAGGTGGCATAACCCAGCACCACGTCGTCAATCTTCAGCATGAATTTGTCCAGGGAAGTGTAATGAAAGGCAACGTAGAAAGCGGAATCTGCGTATGCAGACAGATCGTGCGAATACTGCGTCCACACTCCGGGCACGTTGGATATCTGCTGAACAGTTTCGGTGAAATCCTCCGGATCCGTTCCTGAAGTGGAAACTCGCACCTCGAAGTTCTCCAAATAGTTCGAATCCTGAGATGCCGCCCAGTAGGAGAGGGTTACCGATCCTTGCACGGAGATCTCTGGAAGAATCAGCCAATCGTCGTTGGCCAGCGCGCCGTCGTTGAAATGGTTGCCCACGAATCGCGATCCACTGTGGGCATCCAGCCCCTCGGCATCGTACACCTGCCAGATGGACGGTCCCGGAAACGCCGCATGTGTCGTCGAGCCACTGTCCACGTCCACTTGACTCCAACCCTCTGGAAGTGTACCGGGTGCAACGTCCTCGAAATCCTCATTAATGGCGAAGATGATGTTTGGATGAAGCGACGCATTCAGCGTGGTGGGCCGATTCGGAACAATGCGAACGTTTTCCACGATCAACGTGTCGAAAAAGTTCTTGCTGAACCGGACCGAGTAGCTGCCGCTGTCGAGCAGATCGAAACTATAGTAGCCCAGCGAATTCGTGAAGGTGAAGGAAGTGGTCGGCAGCGGTTCCACCTTGACTCCGGAGAGCGAATCTTGCGTTTCGCTGTTCGTCACGTATCCGCTGAGCACAACCGGCCGATTGATCTCCACTCCCCACAGCGCCACATATCCACTGTCGAGATGGAAACGATCCCACACCCTGAGCGTCCAGTCCCCCTGTACGCTCCGGCCGTCGAAGACGCTGAGTTCTTCCACTGGACGCCAGATCCCCACCAGCGGAGCCGTTTGGTCGAGAATGCTGATCCCCGCCTCGTCGTCGAACCAGCCGTCCAGCGTGTCGGCGTGGTCTTGGGGGAGCAGGTTCAGGAGCACCGTTTCGCTGGTATCCTGCGGTCCGGTCAGGCTGATGTAGAGATCGCGAACCCATGAATGGGAGATCACGATCCGCACGTTCAGATCGGCGATGGTGGTCGTGTCGGGGATCGTGAGCACCGAGACGGCCGTGTCGTTGGTGTTGTTGCCGGGATTGTCGGGAATGGGAATCGGCCCCTCGACGTAGTAGAGCACGTCCAGACTGCTTGCACGTTCGGATCGCACGGGTTCCACGGTATTCGTCCTCGCCGGATTCCCGCATCGCTTGCCGGGCGGCTCGCCGAACTTGCTTGCCGTGGCTGCGATGGATACCGCAACTATGACAAATATCGCAATTAGTGGGCCAGAAGTTTTTCTGTGCATACTTCGGTAACCGTGCAAAACAATCATGCGAAGCGAATCCCTGCTGCGCTGACAAGGAGATGACAATCCGACGGAACGTTTGCCGGTGATTTTACTCGCGTCCGAGTCGGAGCGAGTAGCCCAGCCAACCCGTCTGATCGGCGCCTTCCACGGCGTCGAAAAAGAGTTGCGCGGTCAGGTTCATGTTGCCGATGAACCAGACCAATTCCTTGTGCTTCTGCTGCTTGGCCCAGCGGACGGCGTGATCGAAGAGCTGTCGTCCGTAGCCCTTGCGGCGGTCGGATTCCCGCACGAACAGGTCTATCAGCCGCGGCAACCGCGCCGAGCGCAGCGTGGACGGCTCCAGATGAACCGTCGCGAATCCCACCGGCTGACCGCTGGACGTTCTTCCGATGAAGATCACGCCCTGTTGCGGATCGCCCATAAAGGCCTTCAAATAGGCGGCGTTGATCTCGTCGTCAATGACGTCCGCCGATTCTTCCTCGTCCTGATACGCTGCCGTCAGTTCCAGCAGATCGTCCAGGTCTTCAGTTTTCGCCTGTGAAACGTTCATCTCCGTTTCGCGGAATGTCCCTTGCTATATGTTCGGTTGCGGTTGTGCAAGAATTGCGTAAATGGTAAGCACGTGCACAGCATGACAATAAAAGAAATGTCTGCTACTTCTCCTTCTTCGCCGCCGGTTTGAGGAAGCGGTCGAAAAATTCGACGTGCTTGCGGTACTCGGCGATGGTGTTCACGCGCTTGCCGCTGCCGTGACCCTCGTCGGCGAAGATCAGTGAGTCCACCGGAATTCCGTTCTGCGCCACTGCCGCTAAGATTTGCCGCGCTTCGTCCACCGGCACACGCGGATCGTTCGCGCCGTGCACGACCAGGAGCGGTGTCTTGATGAGGCTCGCTTTGTAAATCGGTGAGATCGAATCGAGAAAATCGGGATCGGTCAACGGACCGTACTCCGCTTCGCGCAGCGCCCGCCGGTAGTCGGCGGTGTTCTGCAGGAAGGTCTTGAAGTTGGCGATGCCGACCACGTCAATCGCCGCCGCGAACAAATCGGGATATTCGGTAATCATCCCCAGAGCCACGTACCCGCCGTACGATCCGCCGCGAATGCCGATCATCCCCGGTTTCGTATAGCCGTTCGCGATCAGAAAGTCCACGCCCGCTTTGTAATCCTTCAAGGAATTCTTGCGGTTCTTGTAGTTGTCGAGATTCAGGTATTCGAGACCGTAGCCCGTGGAGCCGCGCACGTTCGGGGCGAGGATTCCGTAGCCGTTCAGCATCAAATACTGGAAATTGCGGATGAAATCCGGCTGAAACTGCGACTCGGGTCCGCCGTGCGCATCCACCACGAACGGTACCGGCTGTCCGTCCACGTAGTCCGGCGGCAGATACAGGAACGCCGGAATTTCCAGACCGTCGAAGCTCTTATAGCGGATGAGCTTCGGCTCGCGGAACAGTTCGCGGTCAATTCCCGCGTAGATCGAATGCGTAAGCTGCCTCCATGCGCCGGTATGCGGATTCCACTTCCAGATGTCCGGTGCGCGTGTCGCGCTGCTCAACGCGAGATAGAAATCTCCGTCCTTGGTGCTGCCGCCGTAGCCATACATGCCTTCGAGCGGAGGAGTCGGCAGGACTTTCCTGGAATCGAAGTCGCGCAGATGCAGCTTTCGGTATCCGTCCTCGTTGGTCACCGCATATTGATACTTGAAGTCGCGCGAGAAACCCGTGCCCTCGCATTCCCACTTCGTCTCCAGCCAGCCGTCGTCCACGTAGGTGATTTTCGGCTTGCCCACCGTCATCGTCGCCAGACGGCTCATCCCGTCCTTATTGTCGTTGCAGGTCAGCCAGATGGTTTTGTTGTCGGGCAGCATGGCGGGGCTGTCGTAGAGTACGTCTTTCTTGTCCTTCGTCAGCGCCTGCCACTTGCCGGTGTTCAAGTCGAGCAGATAAAGATCGTTGTTCGCGTTCGACGTGTAATTCACCACGATCATCTTCGAATCATCGGGTGACAGATCGGCGATGGCGTTATAGCCCGGCGCGCCGTCGAAGACTTTGCCGCTCTTGCCGGTGGCGATATCCATGCGATAGATGAAGAAATCGCGGCCGTTCTCCTCGTTGGAACGGTAATAAATCTTACGGTCGTCGCGCGTCCACGTCACCGAACCGTATTGGATCTTGGGCTTTTCCGTAAGCTGAACCAGCCGTCCGGTCTTGACGTCCATCAGATAGAGCTGCGAATTCTCGTCGCCGCCCACCGACGCCCCCACAACCGCCATCGTTCCGCCGTAGGACAATTGGAAGAAATCAACTCCGTCCTCGAAGGTGGTGAGCTGATACGGCCAGCCCGAATCAAGCAGCCGGTACACCTGACTCGCGCCCGACATCGTCGAGTAGAAATACAGGTCCTTGCCGTCCCAGCTTCTTCCCGCCGGAGCGCACGCTCCGATGTTGAGGAACGTGGCGATGTCGGGAATATGCTTGCCCTGCGTGAGCAGCGAGGGCGTCTCCATTGGTGTACCCGTCGGGGTCTGCGCGCAGACCGCCAGCGATACCGACGCCACAATTAGGATCGCCGCGATCATTCGATGTCTGTGCATGATATCCTCCAATGAAAGATGAATCGAAAAACGTTTGCCGTCAGCTTGGTGGTCGCAGCCAGCCGATAATGATTCGCCCGCCCCAGGCCAGTCCGACGAAAAGGATGAGCGGCCACCAGCGAAAAGAAATATCCAATAGAACGGCAAGCAGAATGCAGGTGAGACCCGCCAACAGCACCGTTGCGAGTGTGTGCAGCGGTACTCCCCGGAACAGACTGACCATCACATAGCCGATGGCTCCCACCGCGGCCGCAAGAAGCAGATCATATAGAATATCAACGATCACGCCTTCCCTTCGCTCCGGCCCGCACAAGGAACTGGATCAATAACCGAAGAAACCCTGACCTCTGTTGAGGAACGTGGCGATGTCGGAAATGTACTTGCCTGAATATAAGAGAGACGCGGAGACGGAATCATTTTGCGCGTATGTGGGAACCACAACGAAAAGGAAGGTAAGTGCCAAGAGAAAAGCAGTCTTGATTTTCATATTTATCACCGGGTTTGAGAGGACTAGTTGCACACAACGACCGATGGAACAGCAACCGATGTTCATTGACCTGCTGTCGTTGAGATTTGTCGCATTGCATCCTGCAGATCGCGTAAGATGCACTGGACAGCCGCATGCTCCTGTCTAAGCTCAGAGAGTGCACGCAAAAGCCTCTGCTGTGGTTCGGAAGACAATGGAATAAGATCTGACAGATTAGTAAACAAGCGAATACCTTCCTCTGCGTGTTTCTCGCGAGCTGCCTCGCCAGCCAGCATGTCTTGTACAGCTGAAAGAGCTGGAGCTAGGCTTTCCTTACCGCCTTCCTTCACGCTGGTCACGGGAAGGGTGAAGATCATTGTCAGAAGTTCAACACTCTTCGCCACTGATCGTCGGTAGGTGGGACCCTCGACCGCAACAATTCTGGAAAACTCTTCGATATGGTGTTCAACACCGTTTACTCTCGCGAGGAGCGCATTTGTCGCTTTCGCAGTCGTAATGGGCTTCTTCACTATCTTTATCAACCCGCGAATATCCCTTTCGAGACGTTCTCCAAATATTCTTCGTGCATGGTCAAGCCTGTCCATCGCAGCGTTTGCTTCCATGAATGCAGCATTCGCATCCTCAATATTCTGATGCGCGACATGCTGAAGGTGAGTGATATTTCTTTTTTGCGATCCTGATGTTTCTTCCTTAGTCGTTAAGCGTTTTCTTTTAATCCGAGAATACTGTGCTTCCTGTAGTCTGCTATGCCAAACCTGAATTTCTTTACAGAGATGAATTCGCACGAACTGCGAAAATTGGTTCAGGTCTCTGAATTGGCAGGATAATCCTCCCATTGGTGAAACCGATGACTGAAATTCAACAACCCTTCTAAACTGGAGAGGATCAATATCCTTCTTAGGAATTGGCGCATCCTTGAAATAGAGCATGAGGTGAACGCTGTTGGCGTCTTCCTTGAATCTTCTGAAGGCTCGCGTGAATTCTTCTTCCGTTCCCGATTCAAATCTCCCAGTTGCTGAACCAAAACGAGACCACATAATTCCAAGGAATATATCATAGTTTTCGCCGATTTCAGTGTTGATCACATCTTGCGGATCAGTACCGAAGGCTGGCCAGGTGTGCGTCTCCCACCGAACAAGATCTAGGCGCAAACCAAGATATTCGCTCCACGATATGTTCAGCTCGCGGATGATCCGTTCAAGACATTCACGTTCATCCGCCACGTCACCCGGCGAGGCAACAAAAACTTTTACGATATGCTCTTTTGTGGGCAAGTGAGGATGACTCTTATTGGGATCAATTGCCGAAGAATCCCATTCCAGCTTTTTTGCCTGTGTATCCCGCCCGCACGTGTTGTTTGAGCAGCGGGGCCGGGCGGTAGCGCTCCTCCTTGTACTCGGCATACAGCCCTTCCATCACCGTCAACACGCGGTCGAGACCGATCCGGTCGCCCCACGCCAGTGGTCCCATCGCGCACCCCAGCGCGCGGCTCATCGCCAGATCAATCTCCTCCGCTGACGAGACTCGCTCCTGCAGAGCCAGCGCCGCTTCATTCACCAGACAACACACCGTCCGTACCAGCACTCCGCCGGGAGCGTCGGGAATCCGTATCGCTTTCAATCCGATGCTTTCAAAGAGTCGTTCCGCGCACGTTAGCGTGTTGCGACTCGTGTGCGGTGCGGGAAGGAGCTCGACCCGCCTGCTTTCGTCAAACGGAGGCAGTAGCGAGACTCCTAACACGCGCTCGGGAACCAGCATCTCCCGCGTGATCTCACCCGTGGAAATCGCCATCGCCAGAGTTAGAATGGGAACCGTTTCGGCCAGCGCGTCTTCGAGATAGTACAGCGTTTCCGCCTTCGCTTCAAGGTCCGTACAGTGCAGTTCGAGCGCCGCGTCGAAATCATCCTCGCCGATCACGTCATCCGGCCCCAGTGTGTGATAGCTTTTCGGCGCGTGTTCCATTTCCTCGACGGGGAGCAAAAGCGTCACGCGATGTCCGGCCGCCGAAGCCCGATCCGCAAATCCCTTCGCGTCGCAAAGCGGCCCGGCGATCAGCAGCCGCTCGATGGGATAGAACTCCGGTTCTATGGGAAGCTGACTACTGGACATCACGGTACTCGAAAAAACCTTGTCCCGACTTGCGCCCCAATCGGCCGGCGGCGACCATTTTCTTCAAGAGCGGATGCGGACGGAAACGCGGATCATTGTGCGAGCTTTCCCACAGCGCGCGCACGACCGCATAGTGCGAATCCAAGCCCGTCCGATCCAGTCGCTCGAACGGCCCGGACTCGAATCCGCCGCCCTCGCGCAAAATCTCGTCAATCTGGATGGCGTCGCCGAGTCCCAGACTCAGGCAATGCAGCGCCTCGTCGAAAAACGGTTGCAGGCAGCGTGTTACGAGAAACCCGGGAACGTCCGTCACCCGCACCGGTTCCTTTCCGATTTCCTTTGCGAACTGAACGCAGTGTTCGATCACGTCGGGAGCGGTCTGCAACGCGGTCACGATTTCGACCAGCGAATGATGTGCGGGAGGAGAAAGGAAATGCATGCCGCATACGCGGTCGGGAAAACGGGTGGCCGCTGCAATGGCCGTGACCGAGAGCGTTCGTGTGCTGGTGGCAAACACCGCCGGCGGCGGAACCTGATTGTCCAACCGCGAGAGCAGCTCGCGTTTCACGTCCAGCCGTCCGGTGACGGCTTCGATGACCAGATTCGCCCCGCTGCACTCCCCCAGTCCGCTTTGATATTCGATCCGATCTTTCGCCGCTTCGGCCGCGTCACGATCAATATCCTTTTGCTCGACGGATTTCTTGAACTCGCTCTCGATGGCTTTCTGCGCGCGCTTGACGGCCTCCGGTGAAGGATCGCAAAGCGTCACCTTCGCGCCGGCCTTCGCGCAGACGTAGGCGATTCCCGTTCCCGCCGCGCCCGCTCCGAAAATGGCGACGTTCTCAAATATCACGGTTCGTTCTGCGAATCTTTTTTGGCTTCCAAGTCCTTGGCTCCGTGCTCGAGCAGCCACGCTTCGAATTCCTTATGTCCGGCATAGCGGGCCACGCGAAGCGGAGTCCACCCGTTCTCGTTTATGTCGTTCACGTCGGCCCCGTTCGCCACCAGAACTTCCGCCACCGGGATATTGTTCTTGAGCGCGCTGCAGTTCAGCGGAGTCTGCAGA
This sequence comes from bacterium, assembly GCA_018812265.1. Classification (GTDB taxonomy): domain Bacteria; phylum Electryoneota; class RPQS01; order RPQS01; family RPQS01; genus JAHJDG01. Next base: position 26,963 of record JAHJDG010000035.1, read on the forward strand.
TTATTGTCGCGAATGTACACCAGCGCGCCGCATGAAATGAGCAGGGCGGCCGTCGCGCTGTCGCCGGTCAAGCCGCAACCGTGCAGCGGTGTGAATCCGTCGTCGTTGACCTGATTCGGATCGGCTCCGTGATCCACCAGATACTTCGCTATCGCTTCGTGTCCGCCGGCCGCCGCGTGATGCAAAGGCGTGGAACCGACTTCGTCCATTGCGACCACCGATTGCCCCTGCGCCACAAATCGCTTTAGCGCATCCAGATCGCCCTGTTCGGCGGCCTGGAAGATATTTAAGGGCGGAGGCGTCTGCGCCCCCAGCACACCCGCCAGCGCCAGCACGGCTATGATCGTAAGTCCGGTTCGCATCATTTTTCACCTTTCCTCTGTCGTCCGCTCTTCGTTCCCGTCGTCAATTTCAGACGAACCTCGCGGAGCGCCGCCGGTGCGATCTCGCTCTCGTGCTGCCGGAGAAAACTCTGCACTCGCTTCGGATAATGTTTGATGAGTGCGCGCAATATCCATGACACCGCTTTGGTAATCATCGGATTGCGGTCGGCCAGCAGCGCAGCGGCGTGCTCGAAGGCTTCATCGGAATAGAGCTGGTTCCGCACGGTCCTACAGAACACCACCAGTGAAGCCCGCCGCAGCCACACGTTCCGCGAACGCACCCACGCACGGGTTTTCTGAACGAGCTCGGGATAGCGAACCAGCATCGGCGCGATTACGGCATCGCACAAGCCGTCTATCATCGCCCAGCCGACCGATTCCTTCAGCCAGCCCGAGAACAAACTCCAATGGGGCTTCGCGAATTCCCGTTGATGTCGAGCCGCCAATTCGAGAGCCATCGCCCGTGCTTCAAACACCGGGCTTTTCCACAGCGCACGGGCACACTCTTCCCACGAAGCGGGAAGTTCACCGTCGAGTCTGTGGACGAGCGTCCGCCACTCCGCCGTTTGCACGCCGAGGAATTCGAGATCGGTGCCGGCATACGCTCCGTCATGCGAGCTGCGCGATCGCGAAGCCGCCGCTCGGAGACTCGCCTCGATCTGCGCCACCCACGATTCGAGTTTCATTTCGCTGTGCGCATTACGGCTTGGTCTTGAGCAGCTCTTTCGTCTGCCACGTCAGGACCTCGGGCAATGTGGGATTGTAGCCGACGTGGCGATAGGCAATCTTGCCTTCCTGATCTATCACCACCAGCGTGGGAATGCCCCGCACTCCATACGCCGCGGCAAGATCGTTATCGCCTAAAAGAATCGGGAAGTGAACGCCGCGCTCCTCCACGAACGGCCGGACTTTGTCCGTGTTGCCGCCGCGCTCCCACACGTTCACTCCGTACACCACCACGCCCTCGGGCAGCGAATCCGTGTAGAACTTGTCGAGCAGCGGCATGGACTTGCGGCACGGCCCGCACCACGTGGCCCAGAAATCGAGAATCACGATCTTGCCCCGCAAACCGGCCAGCGCGACCGTGTTGCCTTGAAGATCTTTCACCGTGAAGTCCGGCGCCGGCTGAGTGGCGCGTTCCGAGAGCGCTTCTTCTTTCCGCTGCACCGCCGTTCGCGCCATCTCCTTCAGAAATTCCCTCATGCGATCCTGTTCGGCCTTCTCCACGGTTGTCAGGAGTTCCGTCCAACGGGGATCATTGCGAAGCGGAATCAGATCCTCATCCGCCTTGTACTGTTCCACGTCCGTGAAACCCAGCTCGACCGCGGCAAACAGGCGGGCAAATGCCGAGTCCGTCTGGCCGGCCAGTGAAAAACCGCAGGCCAAATCATACGAGTAATCGCCCTTCGGCTCAATCTCCACGATCCGCCGCATGGTCTCGATGTGCGCGGGCCAGTCGAGCAGCTCGCGCTGCGCGCGCGCCTTCGTATAGAGTGCGTCAATGTTCCGGGGATTCTTCTTCAGGAACTCATCCACCAGCTTGATGGCCGCGCGATGGTCTCCGCCGAGCAGCATCAGACGATAGGTGAGCGGTTCGAAGCGGTCGGGTTGCATTTCGCCCAGTTTCACGTAGACCTCGTCAGCCGCTTGCGTCTCGCCCCGCGCGCGATAGAGATGACCGAGCCGCTCCACGGCAAACGGCAGCGAATTATCGGTGGCGATGGCTTTCTTGAGCACGGATTCCGATTTCTCCAGCTTCGAATCGGTCTCGGCCGACTGCGCGGCCGCCCACAGCAGATTCCCCCAATAGCTGTTCGGATCAAACGCCAGAATTTTCTCGGCGTAGCCCAGCTGTTCTTCCGGCGATTCCATCAACCGTCCGGCCACGTAGAGGGGAATGACGTTCTTCGGCTCGCGCTTCGCCCAGTTCGCGTAGTAGGCGCGGGTTTCGTCGAGGTTATCCATCGCCAGAAAACTCGCCGCGCGAAGCTGTACGAGGATGTCATTCGGATATCTATCGCGGTATTCGCGGGCCAGAGATCGCTGATCGGTAAAAGACGAGGTCGTGTCCACCGCCTCCTCGAAGGCTTGAACGGCCGCGGTGGGCGTGTACTTGCGAACCTTGAAATCCACGGCCTGAGCGCTTGCCGCCCACGCAAGCACGATCATGAGTGCACAGAGCGAAATTCTTTTCATTCCTGAACGTCCTGACTGTCGGGTGGCATGGACACCAGAATATTTTTCTCACCGCGTCCCGGCCGGACCACTTCCACCAGCTCGCGAACGTGTTCCGATGAACCGAGTTGTTCCTTCACGAGTCCGACGTCGCGCGCGAACCAGCGAATGATCACCAGCCCGGCGTTCGCCTTCTCTCGCTGGTAATCGCGATCGCGCAGTTCACCTCGTCCGAGGCGAACGCGCAGGGAGTCGGCGAAACCCGGCAGGGTGGTGGTTACGGTCTTGTAGCAATCGGGGAAGTTTCCGGCGGGAACGCTCACGGTCTCGAATCCGGCGAACACGGTTTCGGTGGCCATGTCCTCGTCAACCCACGAAGCGCCCGACGAGGCCTCTTCGTCCACCCAGATTTGGCGATAAAAAGGGAGGAATTCGGACGTGGTGAGCGGATGGTTGGTCTCAAGATACACGACCGGGCCATTGCTGATAAGGTTGCATCGGCCTACGTCAATGCCCTTGAACGTGGCCTCGAAGACCCGAATCGTGCGTCCGCCGCTGTAGGAAAGGTGGAGGGTGTAGTCCCGTGATGTGCTGCCGGTGCGCTCTTGATAGCGCAAAAGACGGTCGTGAAGGAGCGGAAGATGATCCGTACCTCCCCGCAAAACAACACGTTCCGGCCCGCGACATCCGATTGCTGTCAGTGCCAGAAGGAGGAGTAGACTTATTGCGGTATACCGCTTTGCCCGCATCTTTGCTATCGCAGGGAGGTCATGGAAAATCCGCAAACACAAGAATGTAAGACAGGCAAGCCAAAAAGTCAAGGAGAAGCGAGTCCCATTGATATAGTGGGCCGGTCTATGACCCGCCCACGAGGAAGTCAACCAAGGTGGATCTGCATGGAACCTCATCGCCCTAATAGCTCCCTCAGAGCTGCCTCCAGATCAGGATCGCGAAAACGATACCCGCTCGCTGCGAGCTTCGCCGGAACCAGCCGCTGCGACCAACCGACCGCCTCCGCCATTTCCGGGCTGAGTATCAGCCGCACAACCCATAGCGGAACGTGAAGAAGGACGGGCCTGTTCAGAACCTTGCCCAGCGTGCGACCCAGCTCGTTTTGCGTCACCGGACGAGGAGCTACGCAGTTGACCGGCCCGCGCACGCTCTCCGTCGCCAGAGCGTGTTGGACAATGTTCACGAGCTCGCGCAACGTCAGCCAGCCCGTGTGTTGCTTGCCGCTTCCGATCACCGCTCCCAGCCCGAGCCGGAAAGCCGGCAGCATCTGTTTGAGTGCTCCTCCCTCAGGTGTCAGTACCACCCCGATCCGCAAGTTCACCACCCGGATTCCCGCCGCGGCGGCCGGTTGGGTGGCGGCTTCCCATTCGCGAACGAGATTGACAAAGAAGCAGTCCTCGCCCGCCGGGAGGTCCTCGCTGAGCTCGCGCTCGCCGCCTTCCCCGTACCAGCCCGAACCCGACGCGCACACCAGCACTTTGGGCTTGCTTTTGGTTGTCTCCAGTGCATTACACAGGAGTCTCGTGCTTTCAACGCGGCTGTCCCAGATCCGTTTCCGCCGGGCCGCCGTCCAGTGTCCGGTCGCGATATTCTCACCCGACAGATGCACGATCGCATCGAATCCTTCAAGATCCGTCGCATTCAACTTGCCGGCTGCCGGATCCCACGAGATCGCGTTCTCGCCGGGCCGTACCTCCCGCCGCACCAGCCGCACAATCTTGCATCCTTGTGCTGCCAGCGATTCACACGTCGCCGATCCTAACAGTCCCGTTGAGCCGGAAATGAGAACTTTTTTGGAGGATGACTTATCCATATTGCCGCTATGAACTGACAGCTTTCTCCCGATAATCCGTTCCCGCCACGATCAGCACAAACTCCCCTCGCGGCGGCGTCTTCGTGAAATGTTCGATGTGCTCCGACAGCCGCCCGCGACGCACTTCCTCGTAGAGTTTGGTGAGTTCGCGTGCCACCGCCGATTGCCGATCTCCAAGGCGTTCGTGCAGTTCGGTGAGCGTCTTCAGAAGGCGATGCGGACTCTCATAGAGAACAATCGTCCGCGGTTCATTCGCCAATTCTCGCAGCCGCGTCTGCCGTCCCTTCTTGTGCGGCAAAAATCCGTCGAAAATAAACCGGTCCGTCGGCAAGCCGGACAGAACCAGAGCGAGCAGCAGTGCATTCGGTCCGGGAATCGCTTCCACCGCTAAACCCTCATCCAGAACGGCGCGCACCAGCACCGCTCCCGGATCGGAAATCCCCGGCATCCCCGCATCGCAAATCAGCGCGAGTCTCCGTCCGTTTCGGAGCTGCTCCATGATCCACGGAATCTTCGCTCGCAAATTGTGACTGCCATAGGAGGTTGTGGGTACGTGAATTCCGTAGTGCGTGAGCAGCTTGGCCGAATGCCGGGTGTCCTCGCAGAGAATCACGTCCGCCCCGGCCAGCTCCGAAAGTGCGCGCTGGCTGACGTCCGCCAGATTCCCGATCGGAGTGGCCACCAGAACCAGCGCTCCCGCTTCGTGATTTCCGCTCACCAGTCCGGATCCTCGATATGAGCCGCCGAATACGGGACTCCCAGCCACACCACCGCGCCCGGCTTCCGCTTGAACGCCGATCCGCGAATCAGCGACACCACTCGCTCGATGAGTTTCGGATCCGTGCCCTCCGCCAGAAGTTCCCGGCGCGATTTCTTTTCGTCCACCAGTTTCACCAGCAGCCGGTCCATCTTTTCGTAGGAGAATCCCAGTTCTTCCTCGTCGGTCTGGCCCTCCCAGAGATCGGCGGTGGGGATTTTTTTCTGAATGCTGGAGGGAACTTTCAGGTGTTCTGCAAGCCGGCGAACGTCCAGCTTGTAGAGATCGCCCAGTGGATTGACTGACCAGGCCGCGTCGCCGAACAGCGTACCGTAGCCGAGCAGAGTCTCCGTCTTGTTGGACGTCCCCAAAACGAGACCCTGTGCGTGCGAGTGGTCGAACAGTGTCAGCATCCGCAACCGGGAGCAGAGATTCCCCCGCCGCACAGCCGGGAGTTCCCCCACCTGTGACTCATAGGCTTCGAGCATTTCCGTGATGTCCACCACTTTTGACCGCGCTCCCAAATTCGCCACTACGAGATCGGCATCGGTGAGCGAGTCCCGCGAGCTGGTTGCACACGGCATCAGAAGACACAGCAATCTCTCGGCTCCGACGGCTTGAACGGCCAGATAGGCCGCCGCCGCCGAATCAATTCCGCCGGAAAGCCCCAGAACGTATTCACTCCGTCCCGTCTGTTGCAGGGAGCGGGCAAGCCCGGAACAGATCCGTGTAACGGCGTCTTTGGGATTGGTGATGAACGGCATGGCGGTGGTCCATTCTTGGAAAAGAGGAGGGACAAAGACAAGGTGCAGAAAAAGCAAGAGGCGGGATTCCGCGTACGAAATCCCGCCTTCATCAATTGTCGTTTGGGTGTCAGATCTCCTTCTCGACGCCGAGATGGCGGGAATTCTGAGACTCGGTGTGCGTGGCCAAGGCCGTCAGCGAAGTGCGCAGCGCATCGAGTCCTTCGGAGAGTTCCGGTTCGGAAATGTTCAGCGGCGGGCGGAAGCGGGCCGAGTGCGTTCCGCAGCCCAGCATCACCACGCCGTTGTTGTAGAGCTCACGACGGAGTTTATCGCGGTGCTCTCGATCGGGCAGGTCAATCGCGCACATCAGTCCCCGCCCGCGCACGTTGGAAACCAGCTCGGGGAAGTCGGTCGCGATGCTGTCCAATTCGGCCAGCAGGAACTCGCCCATGCGGGCGGCGTGCTCGACCAGCTTCTCTTCGTGAATGATGTCGAGATAGATTTTAAAGCGAAACATATCCAGCAGATTCCCGCCCCACGTAGAGTTGATGCGGCTGGGAACCCGGAACACGTTCTCTTCGATCTCATCAATTCTTGATCCCGACAGAAAACCGCAGACCTGAGTCTTTTTACCGAAAGCAATCATGTCGGGTTCGAAGCCGAAATGCTGATGCGCCCACATCCGGCCGGTGAGTCCGATGCCGGTCTGCACTTCGTCGAGAATCAGCATCGCATCGTTCTCGCTGGCCAGCGTGCGCAGTTCGCGCAGGAACTCGGCCCGGAAGTGATTGTCGCCGCCTTCGCCCTGAATCGGCTCGATGATGATCGCGCAGATATCGTCCTTGTTCTCGGCGAAGGCCGTCTTGATCTGACGGACGGCGGTTCGTTCGAGAGTCTCGACCTCTTCGAGATGTCCTTCCGTCAGCGGGAACTTGATGGCCGGACTCACGATGCGCGGCCAATTGAACTTGGCGAAGTTCTTGTGCTTGTTCGGATCGGCGGTGTTGGTCAGCGACAGCGTGTAGCCCGAGCGACCGTGGAAGGCCTGCTCGAAGTGAATCACCTGATGGCCGATCTCGCGGCGATAGCCCTTTGCGAGATTCTTGCGGACTTTCCAGTCCATCGCCGCCTTGAGCGCATTCTCCACACCCAGCGTGCCGCCCGAAACGTAGAACGAGTGAATCATATACGACGGCACGGCCACGCGGAAAAACGCATCCACGAACTCGGCCATCTCCACCGTGTAGAGATCGGAATTGGTGACCTTGTTCACCGCCAATCGGCCCATCTTCTCGATCATCGCCGGCGTGGTCAGCCGCGGATGATTGAAGCCGATCGGAGCGGATGCGAAGAAGCTGAAGAAATCGAGGAAGCGGCGGCCCGTCTTCAGATCGTAGAAATAGGAACCTTTCGATTTGTCCAGATCGAAGACGATATCGAAGCCGTCGGCGAGCATGTGACGCGCGAGCGTCTCATGTACGTTGTGGGGGGTAATTCGGGTCATGTCAACATCCTCCATTCGGTTGCGATTGAACGTGCGTATCCCGTGCAGTAGCTTACGAGAGTCTACCGCCGGGGCGGGTCAATCGAACCGGTCCGCCGCCGGGCGAATCCGTGGAGGTTGTTGAAGACGAGCATTTTTTATCGTTTCGGCCTGATAATAGCCAACTTCCCAAATATAAGGAATTTCTCTCAGAAACCCAAACTCTGTGCGGGCTGCTGATAGCAACCCGAGTGTGGAAATGTTTTTTGACCAAACGAACTGTCTTACTCGAATAAAAATCTGAAATTCTGAAATGCCGAAGGGCTGAAAATAGCGGAAGTTCAATAGAAGTGAAGAAAAGCGGAAAGCGGGGGCGGGGAGTGTCAGATAAGATAGATGGCAGATGGGAAAAGTCAAGGGAATTTGAATATTTGTTCAAGTGGTGGAGTGCGCTGGGATTGGATGAGTTTGGCATTGGAGATAGGAGGGAGTCGAGGAGAGCAAGGAGGCATGCGACAATTATCAGACCCCCCTTGTGTTCCCCCCAAATCGAAGATTTGGGGGGAAGGCAGGTTATCGTTTTCAGCAACGGGCAGATCAGAGACCTGCGGCAACGGACGGTATTTGCAGCAGGCAGGTCAAAGACCTGCGGCTACGGACAGCGGGTATTTCGGGCACGGCGGGCAGTGCCCCAACCGGAATTGTGCGATTGTGTTTACGAAAGACGGGCGGCCACACAGGGCCGCCCCTACAAATAGTCAATTTCATTACAGCAAGATGTTTCGGCTGCGGAAAGGCGTCTCTTCAGAGATTATTTCATGAGGATCATTTGGCGAGTCACTTGGAAGTCGCCAGCCTTCAGAGAGTAAAGGTAGGTTCCGGAAGGAAGGCCGGAGCCGTTGAAGGAGACCCGGTGGTTTCCGACCTCGGAGTAGCCGTCCAGCAGGGTCGCGATCTCCTGTCCCATCAAGTTGTAGACTTTCAGCGTGACCGGGCCGCTCTGCTTGAGATCGAAGGAGATTTGTGTGGTCGGGTTGAACGGATTCGGGTAGTTCTGACCAAGCTCGAAATTGGCGCTCAGCTCAGGAGTTTGGCCGAGGGACAATTCCTGATCTTCTTCGCTCGCGACATCCTCCTTGCCCGTCCAATTGAACGTGCCCGGTTCGTCCGTGAACTCCTCGGCGGAAAGCAGCATGTTCTCCGCTTTCACGGTGTCGCCGTTGACGATCCATATCTTGTCGCAATCGGGAGTCGAAATGGTTATGGTCTGCTCGCCCTCTCCGGTCATGCTGAACTTTTCGATATCGGCCTCGAACGAGATCGCCCGCCGCTCGCCGGATTCCACGAACATCATCTGGCAGGAGGTATCGCTGCCGGCCGGGCAACACGCTTCGGCCGGAAACTTCTTGATCACCACCGTGTGACCGTCCTGAGTACGGAAGGTGATCGTGTGCACAAGAACGGTGTGCCACAGATCCTTGGCCCAGCTCGGATAAGCCAGTGTCAGTCCGCCGAACATGACCACCGCCATCATGACCATCGTGACCACCGTGCGACCGCCGCAACGGGGGGGAATGTTATCGGACTGAAGTTGTTTGCGCAATGCCTCACGGTGCGACGGAACCGAAGAGTCCGGCGTGTGCATGCGATCGAATCGTCGTTCCCAGTTTTCCATTGTCAACTCTCCACGGTTAGTTCTGAAACCTCGATGATGGATTCGCCGTGCGCTTCGCGGAGGCCCTGATCCTCCTGAAGCCTGGCGATACCACGATGAATCAGGGATTTCACCGTGCCAACCGGTCGCTTGAGCACGTCGGCGACCTCATTTATGGACATGTGTTCGAAATAGCGAAGCATAATCGGAGTCGAATATTTTTGCGGCAGACGCGCTATTGCGCGATGGAGCATGAGATAGCTCTCGTGGCGCTCGATTTCCGAGACGACGGACTCGACTTCCGAAGGTTCCAGCGACGGCGCGAGGTCGTCGGACTCGAGTTTGTCGGACATCGGAAAGACGCGGGCAAGTTTCCGCCGCCGGAGCTCCCTTCTCCACTCATTGACGGCGATGCGCAGCAGCCACGACTTGACGGGAGCGTCCGGCCGAAAGCGCGGCCAAGCCCGATAGGCGCGGAAGAAAGTTTGCGAGGTCAGGTCCAGTGCGGCGGTCACATCAGCGGCCGCGTGGAGCAGGAATCTCCAAACGTCATCGTAGTGCTGATCGTAAACCTCTTCAAAAGCGGGCTTCATCGCATACCGTCAGGTTTCAGGCTCTCACTCAATAGAACCCTCGAGGAGGGCGAAGGTTGCAGATTCGGTTGGGTGAATCGAATGGTAATATAAGAAACAAGCCCTTAGGAAAGGGCTTGAGGTGGGGAAAGGTGTCTCGGGCGAATCTGGAGATTCGCCGCGGCGAGTCAACTTTACTCGTGCGAATAGTGGTTCACTGATCTCTGGCTGACGACAAAGACCGACTCATCAAAAAGAACTCCTATCAAATCAAACATCGGGGCGGAATTCCACCAAGAGCTTCGAAGCCCATCTATCATTCGATTCACTTCGGGTCTTTGGTCGCTGAAAGGGTTGTGTGACGTATGCGGATAGCAGACGAGCCATTTCTGGTTGAAGCTCAGATTGGCTTGCGCACTTATTTTATTCAGATTATCGTTCACACACTTATTCAAACAGTCATTGAGTTCATTTATTGACTTCTCTGAGTCGAGGGTATAGGATACCACTTTCTGAGGGTTGACATGCTTAACAATGTTCTCATTTCCCTTAATGCTCCGCACACTGTCGAGTTGAGATGAATCCCAGACTTTGCCTGGTGCTTCCCGACTGACTATCGAGTCAATCCGCTTTAGGTCTTGGTCGGTGGCTTCGCTGATTTCTATACCTACAGTGCTACATGTGCCAGCGATCTTGAAATCCATTGCCGATTGCTGGGCTTGCTTCTTGTCATACCGGATAATACTGATCGGGAAGCTCGGCAGTAGACTTGCTGGCAACAGAAGTAGAAAGTGAACAATACAAAAACGCTCGCGCTGTTCCTTTGTCCTCCGACGCGGAGGTCCGACATGCGTATCAATGTCTCGCAATTGCCTGAGCAAGTCGCAATGAGAGTTGACCTTTAGTCCGGTGTCGAAGATATCCCCATCGTTTGAATTATCCATCGATCTGCCAATCCTTCGCTATTCTCTTATTCGTTCGAAGGCATCTGCTCACGCAAACAGCGCCTCAAACGGATTTTCGACGTCAATCTCGCGGATGGGTGTGAAGGCGGCGGAGTCAGCGGTGACGATGGTCTTGACTTCGTGGGCCAGCATCGTGGCAGCGAGGTGGGTCTCGGCGAAGCGTTCGCGTTGGATCGGATACTTCTCCATCAGCTTGAAAGCCCGCCGCAGAATGGTCTCATCGGAACAGAGAATCACCGGTTGCGGATAACGCACGAGCTTGTCAATCATCCGCCACGCGATGGCAGGCGAGAGCGGTTTGCGAACGAAGCGGCTGCTCGTCAGAACCGCCGCCAGCTCGTGCAGACTCTGTTCGCAGATGCAGGCCGCCCACTGCCCGCGAACGGATTGTTCCAGTAGTTCCGTTGCCCGCTTGTGAAAGGGCGAAGCCGTGTCGGCGGCATAGATGAGGACGGTGGTATCGAGACACTTCATGGGCGACCTCCCCGCAGCGCCGCGCGATCCAAAGGTTCGATGAAGCCCACGCCGGCGGCCAGTTTCAGAAACTCGCGAAGCCCGTTGCGAACCGGGCCGCTCGCTTCGCGCGCTACCTGCTCGCGCTCGCGTTTTCTGATCTTCTGCTGTTCCTTGAAGAGGAGAATCGCCGGACTCTGGGCGGGAAACCGCCACAGTTTTCCGACTTTGATCGCCGAGAGCCGTCCCTCGCGCGCCATGCGCTGTACGGTGGAGGTGCTGATGCGAAGCAGCTTGGCCACCTCGGTGGTGGTAAGGTAATCGGCTTGGGTCATGGTGGTATCTTCGGTGAGATGAATTCCGGCCGGGTTGCGCGCGGTGATAGGGGTGACTCTTGAGAGTCACCACCGGGAAAAGACGAGCGCTTAACCCGGCTCGGCGAGAGTGCGCGAGAATGCAACACGCGGGAGCGAGTCGCCTAGTCCGGTTTTGGATATCGGAAATGCTATGCGGTTGAGGAGGTCGCCGGCTGGCCGCGGATCGCTTTGCTCCGTTCTTCGACCTCGGCTGCCTCTTCGAACTTGCCGGTGTCGGTGTAGAGATGGCCGAGTTCTTTCAAACAGTCAGCCACGCGGGGATCACTGCTGCCGAGACTCTTTTCGTAGATCTCGATGGCCCGCCGGAACAGCGGTTCGGCCTCGGAGTATTTGCCGGGAACGTTGAGAACGGAAGCCAGCTTCATGATCGAGTCGGCCACTTCGGGATGCTCGGTGCCCAGCCGCGCCTCGTCCAGAAGAATGATCTTGCGATAGAGCTCGATGGCTTCCGGCTCTTTGCCGGCTCGCTGGCAGACGCAGGCCAGCATTTTGAGAGTCTCTGACGTCGCCGCATCGCCCTCACCCATCGCTTCCGTGCGAATCTCGAGCGCGCGTTTGAGCAGCGGTTCGGCCTCGTTGAACGCCTTCCGCGCCATTTGCAGCTCGGCCAGCCGCATGAGATCGGTGGCGATCTGCGGATCACGCGGTCCGAGCGCTTTCTCGTGGATCGCCAGAGCTTCCTTGCCGACGCGCAGCGCTTCCGTGTATTTCTCTCGCGAAGCGTGCAGGCTGACGGAGGAGAACAACGCCTCGGCCATGTCGGGATGTTCCTTACCCAACGTTTTTTCGAGGATCGCCAGCGCCCGCGAGTAGAGCTGTTCGGCGTCGTAGTACTGCTGCTGTTCGCAGCGCAGCTCGGCGAGCTTCACGATCAGCGCGGCCACTTCGGCGTGCCACGATCCGAGCGCGCGTTCCTTCTGGCTCAGCGCACGGGTCAGCAGCAGTTCGGCCTGCGCCGGACGATCCTGCCCCCGGTAAAATTCGGCCAGTTTCAGCATCGAATCAATCACGAACGGGTGGGTCACTCCGAGTCCCCGTTCGAGAACCGTCAGCGCCCGTTTGAAGTGTTTTTCGGCCTCGCGGAAGTCATCCCGCACCCGGAAGACCTCGGCCAAGTTGTTCAAACTTGCCGCAATCCGGGGATCCGTCGGTGTGAAATCATGCTCGGCATAACCGAGAGCCATGGCGAACAACCGATGCGCCTCGGAGTAGTCGCCGCCTTGATACTTCTGTTGCCCGGCCTCGGTGACTCCCTGCCAGCGGCTTTCATCAGCCACGATCCACCTCCTGCAATGCCTGCTCAAGTAACCGGCAATCGGGGCAAACCCTGTTCCACCATGCGGGAGGTAAGTGTTTCCAGTGGGCGATGTTGGAAACTCGCTACGGGGACTCGTGCGATTACCTCGCGTAAGTACCCATTACCTCCGCCTGAGCCAGGATGTGACCCTTCATGGCCGCTTCCAAGCCCGCCTTGTTGGCCCCGACCGGCAGCTCCAATTCGGCGTCCAGGACGAAGAGAGTAAAGAGGTAGCGATGAGGCTTGCCGGGAGGCGGGCACGGACCGCCGTAGCCGGACTTGGGCCAACTGTTCAGACCCTGCCGGATCCCGCCCGGAAGAATACTGTCCGGCGGAACGCCTTCGGGGAGCGAGGGCGTGCTGGGTGGCATATTCCAAAGCACCCAGTGCGTCCAAGTTCCCATAGGTGCGTCAGGATCATCGCAGATGAGGGCCAGACTTTTCGCATTTTCGGGCACTCCACTCCACTTCAGGGGCGGCGATTTGTCCTGCCCATCACAGGTAAATTTCTTCGGGATGGCCGCTCCGTTCTGAAACACATCACTCGCGATGACGAGGGCCATGGTCTTCCCTCCTTCCTCCGCCGCTTGGGGCGGATTCTCGGTTTTCTTGCACGCGGCAAGCAACACCAAAGCCAATGTGATCGTCAGAGTCAATCGGAACATGGGATTTCTCTCCCGGTATGTTTGCCGACGCGGAGTCGTTCGCGTCAGCCGGCAAGTTTTTTCAAGATCGCAATCTGTCCGGCATGATACAAGTCATGATGGATCACTCCGTGGAGTCTCACGAAGTGGGTGAGTCCGCCGCCGGCCGGGATTTCCTCTTCGAGCTTGGCGTCGGCCGCCGCCGTCACGGCTTCCTTGAGCTTGTTGTGGGCCGTATTAAGCCGTTCCCTCGCTGCGTGCCACGCGTTCTCACTCGTATCCGTGACGGGCGGGAAGTTTTCCTCATCGCCGGGGACTTTTTCATTGCCTTCCAAACGCCAGCGGGCTACGTCTTTCCACGTCGCCATGTGCAACACCAGTTCCCAGATCGTATGCACGTTTGTCAGCGGTCGCGCTAAGGCGGTTGCGGCGCTCATATCCTTGAGCAGTTCCATCACCGCCGGGCCGTGCCAGGCCGTGCCATGAAATGCGCGATCCATGAGATCGGTGATGCGCATCCCTTCCGTCATCTTATCCCTCCATCTCATTCATCTGCTCCGAAACGGCGGGGCACACACACTCGGACTACCGCCGAGCCGAACAGCCACAGGCATAGCGGAGCGATCAGCACGATGCGCCAGTTCATCCACACCGCGTCCATGATCTGCCCGTGAGCCAATAGCGACGCGGCCCGCGTGATACCGCAGCCGGGACAATGTTCGATGCCCAGCCAATGAAACAGGCACAGCGGCGGCAGGTTTGCCACGACGCTGAAAGGAATCAAGCAGAGAACGGCCAGCGTGAGCAAACCGATGGCGATCCGCGTGATATCGCCCGGTCTATCGCTTGCGAAGCGACCTTCCATTCGCATCCTTGTACGAACCGGTAGCGATCATGATGACGTCAATCAGCCACCAGATACCGCAGCCGCCGGCCGTGAGCAGCTTGAGGATTCCCAGTCCGGTGTAGCCCGTGTAGAAACGGTCCACTCCGAGAGTTCCGAGGAAGATACTGAGCAGGAGCGCGGTCAGGTAGTCCTTCTGGTCCGATATCCCGCCGACCAGCCGCACGCCGCACTTGATGCATATTTCCTGATCGGCGCGCGTCTCGGCTCCGCATTCCTGACAGAATCGCGTGCCGTTGTCCGGGCGAACGCCGCACTTGAGACAGATTTCGGCGTTGACGGCCACGTCCGCTCCGCAATTACGACAGTGCATAGCACCTCCGAAAATGGTATGTGAATTCGATGGTCCTTATTTCGTCAGAGCGATGGGAAGCACCGATTGTTTCAACGGCTGTCAACTTTGGCGGTTTGCTCAATCCCCACACCCGGGAGAGGCCGGGTGGCCCCTCCCGAGGTGGGTATTCGTCCGAGGTGCTCGCAAAGCAGATGCGCTCTCGCATGGCTTTGCAGGGGAGGTGCGTGTCAACGTGGCGGGTGTACCGGGAAACTGAAGGCAGCCTCGTCGTATTGCGCCTGCGGTATTTCGAAATTAGTTGCGTCTTTGATTGTTCACCGAGGGGGATTTTCCGATCCGCCCAGACTTTGATCGCGTTGCTGCGTCGCATTGGCCGCAAGTCTACTGAATCTTGCCCCAATCGTTCGATACCCTGTATTCCTTCCAACATTTCTCGAAATAGCCGCTTGCCTCTTCGTAAGCCCATATGGCTATTCTGAAGACCACGGTGAACACTGTTCCTATCAGCACAAGAAACGCTACAACCAATGGCCGGACATGGAGGACACCTTTGTCATCCATCTGGCAATAGAATGTCGCGAGTACCAGAAGAACCGCGAGCATCATATAGGTGATGAGAACAGCAGTACCCTCTTTAGGTTTCGACATCCATTGATCCTCTGGCGTTCCCTCGGTTTCCCATACGGCTTTCTGTGCTGCTGTCCATTCGGGTCCCTTGATAGCAGTTTCCCAATGAAGCCCGAGTTTTGGCTCATGCACTATTCTCAGGCAAGCGGCGGCTCGCGATGCGCTGAGTCTTCGAACCACAATCATGAAAAGGGTTGCAACCACGAACACGAGAGCGATGAGTAAGAAAATTGGATTCTTTTCTTTTAGGCCAAGACCTGCAAGGGCACCTACTGCTGCTAAGTTGCCAAGCAACACATTGAGAATGTAAGTGTGATATCGGCCAATTTCTTCCCTGAGCGTCTTGTATTCCTCGATCAAATTATCGACCATCAGTCCCTCCGTTTTATAAATTTGCAGGTGGCTCTACGCTGGCCGGCTGCAAGCAGCCGACGCCGCGGAATACTCCCTCTCGCCACACAGGCGAAGACACACGCCGCGGCGAGATTTATGGGACCTCCTAAGCCAGCTATCCAGAATACTCCGCCGCGCGGGGATTGCTCCCCGCGCGGCGTGTATTCGTTCGGATTATTTGGCGCTCTTCAGAAGCTGTTTGGGATCGTCAATTTGCGCGCGTTGCAGGGTTCCCGAGTAGTCCACGTAGCAGGCCTTGGTCTCCGAATAGAATTCGTAGGCCTCCCAGCCGCCCTCGCGGTGGCCGTTGCCGGTGGACTTCATGCCGCCGAACGGCATGTGCGCTTCCGCGCCGATAGTGGCCGCGTTCACGTAGGTCAGTCCGGTCTCGAGATCGCGGAACGCGCGATAGGCCACGTTCACGTCCTGCGTGAAGATCGCGCTCGACAGGCCGAACTCGATCCCGTTGGCGATTTTGATGGCGTCGTCGAGGTTCTTGGCCTTGATGACGCTCACCACCGGGCCGAAAATCTCTTCCTGCGAGGTGCGCATGTTGGGCTTGCAGCCGGTGAAGATGGTCGGCTGCATGAAGTGGCCTTTCTGGTGCTCGCCGGTGGCCAGCCGCTTGCCGCCGAAGGCGATAGTGCAGCCTTCCTTCCTGCCGATTTCCACGTATTCGAGATCGGTTTCGAGTTGTTCCGCGCTCACGGCCGGGCCCATGGTGGTTCCCGGATCGTTGCCGTAGCCGACTTTGAGCTTCTTAGCAGCCTTGATGAACATCTCCACGAACTTGTCATGCACGCCTTCCTCGACGATCACGCGGCTGCTGGCGGTGCAGCGCTGGCCGGTGGTGCCGAAACCGCCCCAGATGCAGGCGTCCACGGCCAGTTCGAGATTGGCGTCGTCCATGACGATGGTGCAGTTCTTCCCGCCCAGCTCCATCGAAACGCGCTTAAGCATGCCCGAAGCGGTCGCGCCGATCTTGCGGCCGACGCCCGACGAACCGGTGAACGAAATCACGTTGGTGTCGGGATGCTCGACGATGGAGTTGCCGACTTTCGATCCCGAGCCGAAGATCACGTTAATCACTTCCGGCGGGAAGCCGGCGTCGAGCATGGCGTTAAGCAGGTTCCATACCGACAGCGGGGTGATTTCGGCCGGCTTGACGACGACCGTGTTGCCGCACATCAGGGCCGGGAAAATCTTCCAGGTGGGAATGGCCATCGGGAAGTTCCACGGAGTAATCAAGCCGCACACGCCGATCGGGAAGCGGATCGTCATGTTGAACTTATTGGGCAGCTCGGAGGGAACCGTGTGTCCGAACATGCGGTAGCCTTCGCCGCAGGCGTACATGGCGGTGTCAATGCCTTCCTGCACGTCGCCGCGGGTCTCGAAAATGGGCTTGCCCATCTCGCGGGTCATTTGGAAAGCGTGCTCTTCCTTGCGCTGCTGCATGATGTCCACCAGCCGGTAGAACATCTTGGCCTTGTGGGGGGGCGGGACCAGCCGCCACCACTGGAACGCTTTCTTGGCCGACTTGACCGCGCGATCCACGTCCTCTTTGGTGCTGCGGGGGAAGGTTCCGATAAGGTCGTCCACGTTGGCCGGATTTCGATTCTCGGAGACTTCACCGCTCGAAGAATCGCACCATTTCCCGGCAATGAAGTTCTGGTACTTTTTGGTGTCGTGCTTGAATTTGTAGGTTGGTTTTGCTGCCTTGGTCTTCTCGGGACTCATGGCCGGCTCCTCTGTAAGGTTGGATGGTGAGTGATTAGCGCGGCTATCGAATTGCCTTTGCTTTCAGAAATTGAAGTCCCAGTAATCTATAAAAAAAGGGCATAAGAATCAACTCGGCATCTTCGAGTTAAGGGTTTATAAAACAAAGTGTTGTATGAATCTTTGTGAGGCGATTCACGCAATTGTGGCAACGCTGCAACCGCTTATCAGTCGCTTTCTGGGCGGTTTGAAACATTGGAGTTGACTTTTCCCGCCTCCTTGCTATCTTGTTACATTCGTCACGATGACAGGTATCGAAATCGAAGGAGGAGGTATGGAATCGGCTTCGGATAAGACTCAGCCGAGTGAAACGATGGACTTCAATCCACCCCTGAAAGGAGGATTGTATGAACATGTCTTGAAGTATTTCGATCAGGCGGCGGACCGGATGGGTCTGGATCTATATGTCCGAAAGATCCTCCGAACCACCGCGAGCGAGATTCTGGTTCACTTTCCGGTCAAGATGGACGACGGCCGGGTGGAGATGATGGCCGGGTACCGGATTCAGCACTGCAACGTCCTGGGCCCGTTCATCGGCGGTATGCGTTTTCACCCGGACCTGAATCAGGACATGGCGCGCGGTTTGGCTTGCCTCGCCACGTTTCGGGCCGCCCTGATTAATCTCCCTTGCGGTGGAGCGCAGGGCGGGTTGCAGATTGCCCCCTCCCGCTATACGATGGGTGAACTGGAACGGCTGACCCGCCGCTTCACGTATGCGCTGGGCAGCGATATCGGGCCGGAATATGACATCTCCGCCCCCGACATCAACACCGATTCACAGATCATGGTGTGGATGCTGGACACCTACGTTTCCACCCTCCCTCCCTATGAACGCGGGCGGAACACCCACGTCGTGACGGGGAAACCGCTCGAGTCGGGCGGGACGCTGGGCCGCGAAAAGGGACCCGGTCAGGGCATTGTCTATCTGCTCAAGGAATGGGCCCGCGACCGCCGGTTCGGCCTCTATTCCGCCACCTTTGCCGTTCAGGGTTTCGGAAACGTCGGTTCGTGGACGGCGCGCCTTCTGAAGACCGAGGGTTGCCGGATGGTCGCGGTGGAGGACAATACCGGCGCCATTCACAATAAGGATGGCATAGACCCGGATGCGCTCTACGAGTACGTCAAGGCTCAAGGGGGAGTGAAAGACTATCCGCAGGCCCGCGCCATCAGCCACGAAGATTTCTTCGGCACCAAGTGCGATATTTTCATCCCGGCGGCCGTCGAAAACCAGATCACGGCGGAAATCGCGGAAAACCTCAACGTGCGGCTCATCGCCGAGGGAGCCAATGGACCGCTGGCGCCGGAGGCGGACGTAGTGTTCGAGAAGCGGGGGATAGACGTGATTCCGGACATCCTCTGCAACTCCGGCGGCGCGATTGCCAACTATTTCGAGTGGATTCAGAACAAGCGCAGCGAATACTGGGAACAGGAGGAAGTGGATACCAAGCTCCGGAAACGCATTTTAGAGGCCTATGTCAAGGTCCGCGACATGGCGCGCAATCTCTCCGTGGATTGGCGGACGGCCGCCTACATGGTGGCTTTGCACCGTCTCGAAACGGTATTCAAGGAACGCGGAATCTTTCCGTGAGAGGGTGGGGAAATGACGAACATTTATGTAGGCAATCTGGCTTTTACGGCCACGGAGGATGATCTGCGAGCGGCGTTCGAGGAGTTCGGAACGGTGGAACGGGTAGCGATCATCGTGGACCGTCTGACCGGCCGCTCGCGCGGATTCGGTTTCGTGGAAATGCCGAATGATGAGGATGCCAAGACCGCTATCGCCGGGCTGCATGACCGCGAGCTCAATGGTCGCAAGCTACTGGTGCGCGAAGCCCGTCCCAAAACGGAGAATCCCAGTGAGGGCCGTCCGAATCGCGAGTAAAACGTCGCAACATCCGAAGCGCACAACCGCCGCGTGAAAATCTCACGCGGCGGTTTGTGGTTTCTCCGTTGTCGTTTGGATCACAAGAAGCACGCTACTTGGGATTCGTCTGATGGATGCTTGCCGGCAAATACGGCCAAGCATGACGATCAAGCAAGGGTGGCGTCGCATAATCTGACGTGGCGACAACGCGGTAGAACCAAGTAGGCCATTCCAATTCGAAAGCCTCGGAGTCAATCCACATTGTAGAAGTTGAAGACGCAATGAATCCGTACGGTCCGTCAGATCCCGCTGCGGCATAGATCAAGTATTGAACCACGGTGATGGGATTCCCTGATGTGTCCTGATTGACTGGACTCCAGTGCAATAGAAGCGAATTGTCCTGTACCATGCAGATCAGGCTATCAATCTGTGTTGGCATTTGAGGATTCGAGCCGCGCGTCACGTACGCTACCGGGCTCCAAATCCAGTGGCCGTAGATGTCACTGACCTTCACCTTCCACGAATACTGCATGCCGATCGCGAGCGGCCACGTTCCTGTTGCGTTGGTGAGCGTATCGGCATAGGCAATGAGCGGATTCGAGAAATTCGGATCGGCATCCATGTGCACTTCATAGCGAAGTGGATCGAGAGAATCATCGGCACTGCAAAGATTCCATGAGAAGTTCAACGGATCGCCAAATCCTATCCAACCGTTAGGAAGTAGCCCCCAGTCACCAACTGGGGAATCTATCCATGTAGTCGTCGGAACTGATCCTGCATCGCGTGGATCGCTGCTGCGGGCGACTTCTTCACCGTCGGAGTATGTATCTGAGTCCGTGTCAGTGCTATCGGGAGCAGTCTGCAGCGAATACTCCTGCCCGTTTGAAAGTCCATCAAAGTCGGAGTCGGCATAGGCGTCGTTCCGCGTCGCATCGAGACCATGCTCGACTTCCCAGTCATCAGCCATGTTGTCTTGATCGCCGTCGGTTAGAACTTGAACATAAACCGTATCCATTCCAACCTGACCATCGCTGTCCAAAGCGAATAGCAGGAAAGTCTGTAGTCCGGGTTCGAGGTTTCCCACCTGCAGCAGGCTCCCCGTCCCTACGAACTCCGCATAGCGATACCACTGCAAACTATCGGAGGGAATGTTGCCGTCCTCAATGTCAGTCCCTCTTCCCGAGAGCGTAATGTAGGATGTGGCCAGAATCGTGTCTGTGTCCTGCGGGGATTCGATGGTGGCTTCTGGTGAGTGAAACGCGACAGAAAACATTCCATCACTGGAGTCCGCACTGCTGTTCCATCCGTCGGAGACCACGACCTTCACCCGGCCGGCGTTGGTTCCAGGGAAATAGGCTACATGCCACATAACAAACGTATCCGTCACACCCATGGCAATCGGTTCCCAGTTCCCGCCGTCGCGGTTGGCAAAGACATCGAATCGCAGGCTGTCGTTGTCCGCGTCGCTGGCCGTCCAGGAGATCGCCGCGCTGTCCTGCAAAGATTCTCCGCCCGTGGGATAGAGGAGGCTGACGGTGGGGGCGCTTGACGTTTGCATGATGCGGGTCACTTCGTAGTCGCCGATACTCAGCGTTACAATAGCCGCATCCTCGGGTCTGGATGTCACAATGAAGAAGTTGGCATAATCCAGCAATCCTTCCCGTCTTTCAAACACCGGATCGAACCACATGGTTTTGAGGAGCTGTGTCTCCGATACATCCCACCAATCTAACCGCCACGCCCCAGAATCCGGCTCCACCGCCGTGTATTCGCCGTCAAGATTCTCCACCTCAAACACTGGCGCCGTCGAGTCGCGGCCGACGATGCCGGAGATGACGGCATATCCACCCTGAAGAAGCAATAGGGAGGCTCTGGATACCCAAATTGCACTTGGCAATGCTATGCTCAAGAATGCCTGATATGTAGGGTTGTATTTCGGCCAGTCGTGTGCGCTTGGCCCACTCATGAGGTCCAGATGGTGATCAACTTGAGACTATAGACCCCGGTGATCAAAATCTGGCCTCTGTATCGGATCAGCCGCGTCCAAACCCCAATAGTCCAATCGCCATTCAGAAAATGGCCCGCCATAGTCGTCTCTGTGAAAAACCGAGTGCCCCATCTCATGTGCAACAAGTGTCGCGTTGCCATCAGCAGTAGGCACCTCGGCGTTACAGACGACCATGCATCTGTCTCGAGGATCCTCTAAGTGCCACCTTGGATACCATCCTGAAACCCCGGAGTGCCCGCCGATACTCGGCAACGGGAAAAGCCCTACGAAGAAATCATTGGAGCGCTGTCGAGCCAAACTGACCAAGCGTTGAATGACATACTCGGCGAAATCATCAGTATTCTGACTGGACCTATCTACATGTGCGCTTTCCGGCCATAACGCCATCGTGTTGATGGTGGCTACGCTGTATGGAAGCATGGACTTCAGACGTGGCTTAGCCAGATTCATGTATTGTCTACATAATTCCCTGTCGATTTCTGGATGGTCCTCGGTCGTCAAGGGTACAAACCACACCGTCAATGGCCTTGCGTTTGTGAACTCCGTCACCGCTGACCATTTCACCGGGCCGACATCTTGCTCGTTGTGGATGAGCTGAACCTCAAACTTGACGTTCTGAGACTCTGGGATGTCGTCAACCCTGAAATATAACGCGTCTTTCCATTGTTCACGGTCCTGTGGAGTGGACTGTCGCTTCAGTATAATTGGCTCAGTCCCGCTTTCGGTTTCGCTGCGAATGAAGAGAGGCCGGGGCACGTCGTTAATATGGACCCAGCAGACTCCCTTCACGTTGTCAATGTCCATGATGGGCTGCTTCAGTCTCGCGATCACGACGGTGGTCTTTCCGGCCACCAGCACATCCTGATGTACGTCCAACGTCTGCCGAACGTGAACCGTGTCAATTTCGGGGAGATTAGGAGTGCGAACCAGCGTGTAAACGTTGTCGCGAATCTCATTGCACCCCAGAGTGATTGAATGATTCTGCGAATCGTATTGCCAGTGAGAGATCTGCAGTGAGTACGAACCGGCAGAAAGATCCTCAAAAGAGAACTGTCCGTTGCTGTTTGTCCGCCGACCCAGTACATCCCCGGCGATGACTCTCGTTACCAGCGCCTCGGAAATCGGATTCCCCTGTTGATCCCTCACCACCCCGCTGATCGAACCATCCTCGCAGGGGTATTCGTCAGGCGCACCCGTATACTGGTAGATCCCGAATCCACTTGGCCCATCCGCGACATAGGCATAATTGCCACTGACAGCCACACCATAAGCCTGGCCCGGCGTGTCATAGAAACCGACCTGAACGGGAGCGGCGGGATTCGAGATATTGATGATCCGCAGTCCACTGTTAAAGTCCGCCACATACACATGGTTGCCGCTGACCGCCACACCATGTGCCCAGCTCGGCGTGGCATAGAACCCCGCCAGTGTAGGGGCGGACGGGTTCGAAATATCAATGATCCGCAGGCCTCCTTGCCGGTCCCCGACATAGGCGTAGCTGCCACTGATCGACACACGGAGGGCGATCCCCGGTGTGTCGTAGAAGCCCACTTCGATGGGGGTGGAAGGACTCGTGATGTTGACTACCCGCAATCCCTGCTCATAGTCTGCGACATAGGCATAATTGCCACTGACCGCCACGCCATAGGCATAGCCCGGTGTATTATGGAAGCCCACTTCGGTCGGGGCGGTCGGGCTTGAGATATTGATAATCCGAAGGCCGCTGGCATCATCCGCCATATAGGTATAGCTACCCCTTACCGCCACACCCCGGGCATAGGACCTATCTCGAAATAATACGATTCCAGATAAGGGATGCGGCGGCGAAACACAGCAGGGCGAAGTGTGCACGTAACGTTTTCTCGAAGCGCACGAGCAGTTTGCGATAGCGATTGAACCAGCTATGGCAGGCTTCAA
>JAHJDG010000036.1 GCA_018812265.1 bacterium
GGCGGAGGACCGGCGCGACTGTTACTGGCTCTACGTCGTCACGAACTGCGCCGCGGACCCTGTGCTCCAGGAGCCCCTGAAGGACCCGGCCAGATTGGCCTGGCACGAGGTGAAAAAGGTCGCCCACTACTATCTCTCCGTGGACGCACTGACTAAGCCGATGAGAGTGCGGGAGGATCAACCGCCATACGGCAAGGGGGAGCCATGACGAAAAAGATCGAACCAAAGGAAAATGGCTTGTCAGTCCAGTACGATTCCGTCCTTGGGGATATCTCTAATCTGATTGATGGGGCCAGGCGTTCAGCGGCCCGTTCGGTGAACTGCGTCATGACGGCCGCTTATTGGCTGATAGGAAAGCGCATCGTGGAGTTCGAGCAGTCGGGTGAGAAACGCGCGGCATATGGCGAGTAAATTATCGAACGATTGGCTGCCGATCTGACCGCCCGTTACGACCGAGGGTTCTCTGTTCGCAATATTTGGCAAATGAGGGCATTCTACCTCGCATGGCCAATTCTGCAGACACTGTCTGCAGAATCAGAAGACATGGAGATTCCGCAGACAGTGTCTGCAGAATCTTTCCTTTCCACCGTTACATCTCGTTTTCCGCTTTCCTGGTCCGCTTACGTACGCTTGCTTGGGGTCAAGAATGAACTCGCCCGGAGGTTCTACGAAACCGAAGCCCTGCGCGGCGGCTGGTCGATTCGCCAACTCGACCGGCAGATCGACTCCCAGTTCTATGAGCGCATCGCTCTTTCGAAGAACAAGGCCGCCATGTTGTCCAAGGGGCAAAAGCCGCTCTCTGAAGATCTTGTCCTTCCCGAGGATGAAATCAAAGACCCTTTCGTACTGGAATTCCTTGGCCTCAAAGACGAATATTCCGAAGCCGATTTGGAAGAGGCGCTTATCCGGCATCTGGAGACCTTTCTCCTGGAGCTTGGCGGAGATTTTTGCTTCATCGGTAGGCAGAAGCGCCTACGCATCGGCGACGAATGGTATCGGGTGGACTTGGTTTTTTTCCATCGACGCCTGCGGTGTCTGGTGATCATCGACTTGAAGATCGGCAAGTTTACCCACGCCGACGCCGGCCAGATGCACCTCTATCTCAATTATGCCCTGGAGCACTGGGTACGCGAGGGTGAAAACCCACCCGTGGGGCTGATTCTCTGCGCCCAGAAAGACGAGGCGGTCGCCCGGTACTCGCTCGAGGGACTTCCGAACAAAGTAATGGCCTCGGAGTACCTAACGGCCCTGCCGAATGAAGAAGACCTGGCTGCCGAGATTGCGCGGACTCAGGCCCTGCTACAGGATCGAAAAAGGAGCGCCCTCACTTCGCTGAAAGCTGTTCGAGTGAAGAAAAGTGTGAAAACAAAAAAAGCTTCTGGCGGTAGCAAGGTGGCTACGAATTAACGGGGGCATAGGATGGAGCATGGTCTAATTGTCTATAGGGTCTTATATGGTGCAGTACAAGACTCCACGAAAACAAGTTTAGGATATAATATAAAAGGCCGAGAGAGGAGTGCTTTCTAATGCGTATCTGCCAAATTGAGTTTCAGAATTTCAGGGGCATTCGCAAAGGGCATGTTGTGCTGCCAAAACACGCCGTTCTTTTGGGGGCGAACAACGCTGGCAAGACTACCGTTGTCGAAGCCCTGGCTCTCCTCTTCGGACGTGAGAGGATGGTTAGCCCGATCACCGACTGGGACTTTTTCGAGGGTTCCCCGAAACCTGACAGTCGCTTCTACATTATTGCCACGATCACCGATTTCGGCTGCGATGACCCGACGGCCGTGCCGGATTGGTTCATCGGACAAGAAGCAGCTCAACCCGTATGGTGGCATGAGGATAGCTGGACGCTGTCTACCGAGGCCGATCCACCTTCAGGAGCAGCACTTGCTGCCCAGGTTGCCATGGCTGGACGTTTCGATGATGAGGCCTGCGAGTTTGAAACGGTAAGATATTTCTACCACGGCGAATGCGATCCGTTTACCGACGGGTGTTCTGTTGTTTCATGGCGGCTGCTCCGACAAGTTGGCGTGTTTCTTTTGGCCAGCAACCGTGACTGGGACAAACTCCTCTCTTTCCGGTCGTCGTCACTTCTCAAGGTCATTCGCGAGTACGACGCGTTGCCGGGCAAGGCTATTGAAGAGTTGAAGAATCAGCTACGGACAGATGTCGCCAAGATCGAGGATTCCGCTCCGCTTTCGCAGATTCTGGAAGCGGCCACGAAGGAGCTACAGTCTTTTCTTCTCATTGGGCACTCCAGCAGAATAGTCTACCGCCCGACGACTCTGGATGCCATCGCCGTGCTGCAAAGCCTGGTTGCGCATATTGCCCAGTCCAATGACGTCTTGATCCCCGTAGCTCGGCATGGCGCCGGAATGGTGTCGCTTCAGGCGTTCCTCCTGCTACTCGCCTTTGCCGAACACAGAAAGCAGGCAGGCCAGAACTTCATCTTGGCAGCGGAGGAGCCGGAACTGCATCTGCACCCTTCTCTACATCAACGTCTTGTTCACCGCATACGCTCTGCGAGCGTGCAGTCAATCGTCACCACGCAGTCGCCCAATGTGGCTGCTGGTTATCAGCCGCACGAAGTCGTATTCGTGTCCAATGAGAAAGGACGGCTATCAGCCGAAAGATTGCGAACCGAACCAGTGAAAAGGATCGCCACCAATAGCGTTAGGAAGCTATACCTCGCGCATCGCGCTGCCTTCTATGAGGCGCTCATGGGATGTGTGATCCTGGTCCCGGAGGGGCAATACGACTACGAATGGTTGTCACTCTGGCAGCGGCTCGCGCAATCATACCGGGATGCAACTGCGCATTACGACCTGCGACCCACGACGATGTTGCCGACCAGTGATGCGGCGGTAGCTGACAGCTTTCGGGAAATCGCCCGGTTTCGGCCGGACGCCGTCCCTGTCCTTGATGGCGACAGTTCCGGTGCGGCGTACCTCGCCGATCTGATAGCCGGTTCTCCGGCTCCCGCCAAGATCATCCGCTACGGTGAAAGGGCTGCCGTCGAGTGCCTGTCGGCATGGATTCTGGAGCCAGCTCTGTCTTCGCCAAGAAACGTGATGAACGCTCTGCTTGGAGGTTCTGCCCCAACGCTGCGGAATCTTCAGGATGCTCTCATCGCCAAGAAGAAAGACCAGGAGATGCACGAGAGCATCGTCTGGGAGTCCTTGGAATCAGACGCGTGTTGCGAACGTGCTTGTGGGTTCCTGCACGATCTTGCCGCAATAGCCTCCAATAGCACCCCCACCAACGCTGGATGGAATAGCCATAGGGAGGCCAATGGGACCATGGTTTATGTTGCTGCGCATGTGAGGAGGGCTTGACCATGGGGGAGATCATCGCGGTTGTCGGCCAAGCCGGAACAGGTAAAACGTCATGGCTCATGCAACAGGCCAGCGAGCTTGCGCCCCGTTTCCTGACGGCTGATCATCACCGATTGCTTGCTATCACGCGCATGCACGGTTCCAGACGTCGGCTTCAACTGAAGCTGCTCGAGATCTGCCCAACGATTCCCTGCTCTATAACCACCATCGATGGCTTCGCTTTGTCCTTGCTCAATCGCTGGCGCAGATCACTCGGCTATGCTAAGCCGATCCAACCTGTGGACGACGAAACCGCCTTCTCAGACACGATCTTCGGTACTGAGGCGGGGTTCTCCCACATTTTGGTCGCCAGCACCGGGCTGCTTAGGAGCAAAATGGTCAAGGCTGTTATCCAGGAATCATATCCGCTCGTAATGATCGACGAGTTCCAGGATTGCCACGGGCCCCTTCTGGACTTTGTCAAGGCGCTCTCGATCTGCTCAGCGCTGATTGTCGCCGCCGATGATTTCCAACTTCTCGAAAGCAGCGTGAATGGATGTCCCGCCGTTGAGTGGATGCAGACTACGGATGACGGAGCCTGCCCCCAATGCACACAACTGACAACGTGCCATCGGACATCCGTCCAAAACATCCTCGACGCTGCTCGTTGCCTCCGAGACAACATTCGAGCCACGGGTGAGACAATCCCCGTGTTCTGCTGTTCAAATCACGGGCCAGCGGCCTTCAAGATCGTCGAAGCGCTGGTCTACAACGCCAGAGACTGGCAAGGCTCCACAGCCCTCATTTGCCCGAGTCACGACGACTTCTTGCAGCAAGTTTTGGCTTCGTGCAACATGCAGCTCCAGAAGAAGAACCGCAGGCCCATCTCCTGGTTCCATGAATGCGCAGCCCGTGAAGAACGGAAGCAACTCCATAACTGTCTGGGGCTCGCTACTCAAGACTCCTACACAAAGGGGTGGACCGTACCAACTGGAAACCTGCCCCCAGCAGCAGCCCAGGTTGTTGCTCGAACGCAGAGGTTCTCTCGTCTCAGGGGCATCCAGGATATCCCGCATGGCGTTGTGGCCCACTACATTGACACAGTGGTGCATGAACGACGTGCATATTGTGGCCACAGCCCGAAGCGCATCGTCACAACCGTTCATGGTGCGAAGAACCGTGAATTCGATAATGTGATCATTCTCTGGCCGTATACAGTGCCTTCCGACAGTGAACAGAAACGGCGGCTTCTCTACAACGCGATAACCCGTAGCAAGAAGAACTGTATGCTCTTGGTGAGGGGCAATTTGCAGAGGGTCAAAAACGATTCTGTTCTCTCGCTTCTGGGGCCTGCAAAGGAAGCAATGCCCCCACGCGCAAGAAAGAATTCTTCATAAGGAAGGGGCGGGCAGAGATGACCATGTCCATGCAAGAGCAGGAGGACACATCCCCGTACGAAACTCGGGAGGACGGCAGATGAGCAAGCGCAGCCAGCTTCTGGAATCCATCGCTGAGACAATCACCGACTACCGCGAGGGAGAGGTAGATAAGCCCACGCCGGAGCATGTCGATACATGGGTCAACCAGTTTGACCGAGAAGTACAAAAACCGATTCTGGCCGAACTCGACCACGCCCTGAAACGCACTTATTTCTCAAGAGAGAATGTGAAGGACTTCCTCGCAGCCCTCGTGAAGAACAAGAAACTCGCTGGCGATGATCCGTGCTCGTTCTGGGAGGATGTTGAGTTCCTGAGAATACAAGGAGGGGGAAACAGTCAGCGGGAAATACTGGCGATGTTTGATGGAATTCTTGAAGACGAATGCGAATTGAAAACCGAGGATTGTGGTGATTCCCCGACCGCATACCTATACCTCGATGATGCGATCTTTACCGGCAACCGTGTGAGGACAGACCTTGGGTCTTGGATTGATTCCAACGCACCTGCCGAGGCCAAGGTGCATGTCGTGACAATAGCTCTCCACCGTGGCGGCCAATATTATGCCAGTACCAAGATCAAGGATTCTGCCCGTGCTGCGGGGAAGAAGATCGACGTGAGTTGGTGGCGATGTATTGAGATTGAAGACCGGAAGCGCTACGTCGACTCTTCGGATGTACTGCGGCCCACGAACATTCCCGACGATGCGGGGGTGCAGGCCTACGCCGCCAGTTTGAAATACGCGCCGGTTTTGCGCACGCCGGGGAACGTCGGCGGAAACGACATCTTTTCCAGCGAGGAAGGGCGTCATCTACTGGAACAGGAATTCCTGAAAGCGGGCGCGAGAATTCGGTCAATGTGTCCGAACCTGAACGTTTACCAGCGCCCCCTCGGAAACATGGTGCTTGAGACACTGGGGTTCGGGTCGCTACTGGTTACGTTCCGTAACTGCCCCAATAACTGTCCGTTGGCTTTCTGGGTTGGTGATCCTTGGTATCCACTCTTTCCCAGGAGTACAAACAGCGATGCCTTCATGAAGCGGTTGCTCGAATCGTTCCGCCCCAAAATGGCCGGGAAGGAAAAGACCTGATGGCAGATCAAAGACAAATCCGAACCTATCAAGCTGCGGACAGCGTGGTCTTCAAGAAGACCAACGAACGGTTCGGTGGCCTGTCCAATATGGCCCCTGGCTTTCCGCTGGTTGTGAATGGCGTTCAAATCCACACGTCCGAGGCTCTCTACCAGGCTTGCCGCTTTCCCTATATGCCAGATGTGCAACGCCTTATCATTGGTGAGCGAAGCCCAATGACCGCGAAGATGCGGAGTAAGCCGTATCGGAAGAATTCGCGGTCCGAC
Source organism: bacterium (assembly GCA_018812265.1). Classification (GTDB taxonomy): domain Bacteria; phylum Electryoneota; class RPQS01; order RPQS01; family RPQS01; genus JAHJDG01. Next base: position 6,110 of record JAHJDG010000036.1, read on the forward strand.
TGGAATCAGGCCCGCGTCAGCATCATGCGGTGGTGCCTTCGCGTGAAGCTTGCTCAAAACTGGCAGAAGTTCTCGGACCTGCTCATGGCGACCGCGGAGCGACCAATAGTCGAAGAATCAGGGAAGGACGAGTTCTGGGGGGCAAAGCCGCTAGAGAATGGCACATTGGTCGGGCAAAATGTGCTTGGGCGTTTGCTTATGGAGCTACGCGAAGAGTTGCGCGGTACATGCAGGGATATGTTAAGGCGTGTTTCTCCTCCAGATATCCCCAATCTCCTGTTATGCGGAGAGCCAATCCGTGGTCTGCAAGGGCGCGACCATGCAGTGGTGATGGAAGGCGACCAGTTTGTCAAGCCGATCGAGTGTGTATCTAAGAAAGAACCTGACAAGGACCTCTGGGGAGGCAGAATGATACCGAAAGAATGCAAGCGCCTTGCGGAGGTCGACTTCCCCATAGCCGTGGTCTCGAAGCACGCGGCGCGGGAGAAGTCCATCCGCCACGGGCATCCCTCCACGCTCCACCTCTGGTGGGCGCGGAGGCCGCTGGCGGCCTGCCGGGCGATGCTCTTGGGGTTGCTCCTGCCTGATCCTTGTGATCCTTACTGTCCGGGAGATTTCAAGAAAGAAGCTCGGCGGATCCTGTTGGATATGAATGGCCATCCCCGGGGATGGGAACGGGACATCCAGAGTGATGAGGGCCTGCGGAAAATTCTCCTGAAGTTCATTGGGGATTTCTCTGACTGGGATAACTCTGCAAATCCGGTTTACCTTGATGTCGGCCGGGGGCTGGTCAAGGCCGCCCATCCTGAGGAAACCCCGCTGGTCGTTGACCCCTTCGCCGGCGGCGGCTCGATTCCATTGGAGGCGTTGCGGCTCGGTTGCGAGGCCTTTGCCAGCGATCTCAATCCCGTCGCTTGTCTGATCCTCAAGGTGATGCTGGAGGATATTCCCCGCCATGGTTCGGAACTGGCCGAGGAACTCCGGCATGTCGGCGCCGAGATAAAAAAAGAAGCCGAGAAGGAATTGGCGGAGTTCTATCCCAAGGATCCGGGTGGTGCAACGCCCATAGCCTATCTGTGGGCGCGGACGGTGAATTGCGAGTCGCCCAACTGCGGTGCGGAGATTCCGCTGATGCGCTCTTTCTGGCTGTGCAAGAAGGCCAATCGCAGGCGGGCGCTTCGACATAAGGTCCTACGGATGGAAGGGGACTTGCCGCGTGTGGAATTCGAAATCTTTGAACCGGAAAGTGAAAAGGAGATTCCCGGCGGTACCGTCTCCCGCGCCCGGGCGACGTGTTTGTGCTGCGGCGCCGTCCTTTCACCGGAGCGGGTGCGGGCGCAGCTTTCCGAGCAGCGCGGTGGAGCTGATACCGTCTTCGATGGAAACGGAAAACGCATCGGCGGAGCACGATTGCTGGCCGTGGTGACACTCCGGCCAGGCGAGACGGGACGTCACTACCGCCTGCCCACCTCCAGCGACTATCAAGCTGTATGGAAGGCACAGAAACGGCTTCAAGAAATCTTGGATGCATGGGTACGAGAGGGCAGGAAGGGACTCTGTCCCGTGCCGGATGAACCGCTTCCACCGATCGGTACGCTCGGCTTTCGAGTTCAGCGTTACGGGATGCTGAAATGGGGTGACCTCTTCACAACACGGCAGAAATTGTCACTGGCAACGATAGGCCGTTGTGCCCACAGAGAAAATGTGTCTGATTCAATCGTCAA
>JAHJDG010000037.1 GCA_018812265.1 bacterium
CGAGGCTTATGCCGGTTCGCGCAGCTTCTATCGCCTCGAGGACGCCGTCCGCGACATCACCGGTTTCCCTCACGTCATTCCCACCCATCAAGGTCGAGTGGCGGAAAACCTGCTGTTTTCGGCGATCTGCAAGCCGGGAATGATCGTCCCCAATAACACCCATTTCGACACCACTCACGCCAACGTCACCGCCAACGGCGGCGAGGCTTTGAATCTTCCCATTGAAGAGGCGCGGCATCCCGCCCGCGAGTATCCTTTCAAGGGGAACATGAACGTTGTGCGGCTGGATCAACTGCTCGCGCGCGAAAAAGAACGTTGTCCGCTGGTGGTGATGACGGTTACCAACAACTCCGCGGGCGGCCAACCGGTCTCGATGCAGAACATCCGCGAAACTTCGCAGGTGTGCAAGAAACACGGCGTGCCGTTCTTCTTCGACTGCGCGCGCTTTTCCGAGAACTGCTGGTTTATCCATGAGCGCGAGCCGGGCTATCAGGATAAAGAGATCATTGACATCGCTCGCGATCTCTTCAGCCACGCCGACGGTTGCTGGATGTCGGCCAAGAAGGATGCGCTGGTGAATATCGGCGGCTTCATCGCCATGAAGGACGCCGAGCTGACGCAAACCATCCAGCAGAAGCTGATTCTCATCGAAGGCTTCACCACCTACGGCGGTCTGGCCGGACGCGATCTCGAGGCGATGGCTACCGGCCTTTACGAAGGCTTGGAACCCGACTATTTGCGCTATCGCACGTCTCAGGTGCAATACTTGGGCGAATCGCTGATCGAAGGCGGCGTGCCCGTGGTGAGGCCCATCGGCGGACATGCCGTGTTCATTGACGCCAAAGGATTCGCGCCGCACATCCCGCAATCGCAGTTTCCGGGGGTTGCCCTCACCGTGTCGCTCTACCGGGAGGCGGGCGTGCGGGGAGTGGAAATCGGCTCGCTCATGTTCGCGCGAAAAGACAAAATAACCGGCGAGGTCATCTATCCCGAACTCGATCTGGTTCGACTGGCCATTCCCCGGCGGGTGTACACCACCGCCCATATGAGCTACGTCGCCGAGTCCACTCTGGAGATCTTTCGCAATCACGAGGCCATGCGCGGTCTCCGGCTGACCCACGAGGCTCCGCTGCTTCGCCATTTCACCGCGCGGCTCGCGGAGTGTTGATGGAGAAACCGCTTCGCACGGCGTTCATCACCGGCTGTTCCAGCGGCATCGGCCGCGCCGCGGCGCGGCTCATGGCGGCGGAGGGATTGCAGGTCGTGGCCACCGCGCGGCGGCCGGAGACGATTGAAGACCTCCTTGCCGAAGCGCAGGAGCGTGGCCATTCGCTCATCACGCTTCCCTGTGACGTCACGGATGAAGGTTCCTGCGTGGCGGCGGTCATGGCCGCGCGCGAAGCGTTCGGTGACATTCATATTCTGGTCAACAACGCGGGCTACGGCTTGGCGGGTCCGATCGAGGCCGTACCTCTCGAACGCGCTCGAACTCAGTTCGAGGTAAACACGTTCGGAGCCATGCGACTCGTTCGCTTGATCGTCCCCGATATGCGGCGCGCGGGATGGGGAAGGATCGTCAACGTCTCTTCCATTCTGGGAAAGATGGCGGCTCCCTTCAACGGCTGGTATTCTGCCTCCAAGTTCGCTCTGGAAGCTCTCAGTGACGCGCTGCGGCTGGAATTGGCTCGCTCCGGCATTCAAACAGTTTCGATTCTTCCCGGACCGGTGAAGACCGCCTTTGTCGAAAACGTCGAGCTTCCCGATCTGCCGATGCCGCTGGTTCCCGTGTACGAATCCACCTTGACTCGTATGCGCCGCGAGCATGCGGGACGACGAAAATACGAGGTCAGCGCGGAACATTGCGCGCGCGTGATACTGCGGGCCGTTCAATCGTCGCGTCCCCGGCCTCGCTACTACGTGACGTTTCCGGCTCGCTTCGGCACGTGTTCCCGTCGTTTCCTGAGCGACCGCATGGTGGATGCGATGATGGCGAAATTCTACGGATTGCGAAAGAACGAATCTGCCGCGGGAAAGGCGGAATCGAGATAACCATGAAGAAAGTCGTTCTTTTCGATCTGGACGGTACGCTTATTGACTCCATGCCCGCCCACGTCAAAGCGTGGCGGACCGCGCTGCGCGAGATTGGAATCGAACTCGACGAGCTCTACATTCAGCTTCATGAAGGGGAAAAGGCGGAAGTCACCCTTGCACGGCTGGCGGAAGAGCATGGCCTCAACATGTCGCCCAAGCAGCTCAAAGATCTCATCAAGCGCAAACGCGACCTCTACCGCAACGATGCTCCCACGGGTTTGAATACCGAGGCGCGCCGGCTCGTCGAGGAACTTTGTCTACAGGAAATTATGTGCTGCATCGTCACCGGTTCCATTCGCGCCAACATGAACGGAGTCGTGTCCACCGAGGAGCGCGCGCTGTTCCGCCACATCATCACCGCCGACGACTACACTACCGGCAAACCCGCTCCCGATCCCTACCTCATCGCCGTCGAGCAGACGGGTTTCACCGCCGCAGACTGTCTCGCTCTCGAAAACGCTCCCTTCGGTGTCCGCTCAGCCAAAGCCGCCGGGCTGTACACCGTCGCGATCACCACCACGTTGCCCGCCGAACATCTTCGCGAGGCGGACGCCATTATTACGTGCCATGAAGATCTGAAGAGGCTGCTATGAAAAAACCCGAGTCCATTACCGCACGGATGTCCGACATCATTACCATTGAGCGGCACATCCTCCACCATGAGCGGGAGAATCCCGAAGCCACGGGTCAACTCACGCGGCTTCTCTACCAAATCGCCTATGCGTCTAAAGTGGTCAGCCACGAGGTACGGCGGGCCGGTCTGATTGACATCATCGGTACCACCGGCGATTTGAATGTTCAAGGGGAAGCCGTAGAGAAACTCGACGCCATCGCCGAAGAAACCTTCTACGCCGCCTTCGATCACATCGGAGTGCTGTGCTGCATGACTTCCGAGGAGGTGGATGACGTTATCCCCATCCCCGCCCAGTTCGATCTCGGCAAGTACACGCTTGCCTTCGATCCTCTCGACGGTTCATCCAACATCGCCGCCAATGTCAACGTGGGAACCATCTTCTCCGTGCATCGTAAGATCACTCACGGCCGCGACGGAAACGCCCAAGACCTCCTGCAGCCGGGCCGCCGTCAGGTGGTCGCGGGCTACGTGATGTATGGTTCGTCCACCATGATGGTGTACACGACGGGCCGCGGTGTCTATGGATTCACGCTCGAACCTTCGATGGGCGAGTTCCTGCTCTCGCACCCCGACATTCGTATTCCCGAACAGGGCAAGATATTCTCCTGTAATATGGGTAACTATCGCTACTGGAGCGAAGGCGTGCGAAAATACGTGGACGACGTCATGTCCACCGACCAGGAGCGCGGCCGACCCTATTCCAGCCGCTATATCGGTTCGCTCGTCGCCGATGCCCACCGCACCCTGCTCTATGGCGGCATCTTCATGTACCCGATGGACTACAAAGACCCCAAGAAGCCTAAGGGCAAGCTCCGTCTCCTCTACGAAGCGTCTCCTATGGCGTTTGTTTTCGAGCAGGCGGGCGGAAAGGCCACCAACGGAGATATTCCCATCCTCGATGTGAAGCCGAAGGAGCTTCACGAACGAACTCCTCTCTTCCTCGGCTCCAAGCGTGACGTGGATGAGGCCATGCAGTTCATCAAACAGCATGGATAATGGCTGTGATTCTCGGTGGAAAGCCCGGTCCGTGCCGGGCTTTCTCGCTCGGTGGGAATGCTTGTATTGAAGAGCGTATTTCTTGATTCAACTATAGCTATAGAAATCAACTGTTAATCGGATCGAAACCGGAGGCTCTCCGTCGCCAGCGGATGTCTATTCCGAATGGCGGAAGTTGATATTGACCCTTAAGTCTGCTATATTTGCAAGTTATGCGAAAGTGGCGGAACTGGCAGACGCGCCAGACTTAGGATCTGGTGCCCCAAAAGGGCTTGGGGGTTCGACTCCCCCCTTTCGCACCCGATAACATAGGAGCTGATTTGGATATTCAGGTCGAAAAACAACGCAGCGGTCCCTGCGAGTACGAGCTGACTGTCACGGTGCCCGCGACCGTCATGACCGAGCGCGTGACCGTGGCCCTCGATGAGCTTGCGCGAAAGGCGAACCTTCCCGGCTTCCGCCCCGGCCGGGTTCCCCGTAAAGTGATCGCCCAGAAATTCGGAGAGTCGGTAACCTCCGAAGCCGTTTCCGAGACCCTTCAGGAAGCCTATCGGGATGCCTTCGATCAATCCGAACTCAATGCCGTCTCGCCCGGAGAAATGACGGATGTTCAATATGAACAAGGAAATCCACTGACGTTCAAGGTTAAGATCGAGATAGCTCCCGAGTTCGAATTGCCGAATCTCTCCGAGGTATCGGTGGAACTTCTCGAGCCCAGCGTCGAGGAGGAGGATATCGCGGAAGCCTTGGATGGCCTGCGGGAGTCTCACGCTATTCTTACTCCTCTCGAAGGACCGGCCGATCGCGACTGCGTGGTTACGGCTGATCTACAGGAACTCGACAAGACCGGAGTGGCGATTGTTGGGCGAGTTCGGCGCGATCTCGAACTCGATTTGTCCCGCGTCAACTTGGGCGATGACTTCACCGGCAAGATCGTGGGTCTGTCGGCCGGTCAGAGTGCGATGGTTGAACTGCCCGGATCGGGCGGCAAACAGGCGGAGACCCCGAACCGCTTTCAAGTGACGGTCAAGAACGTGCGCCGGAAGGAATTGCCTGCCCTCGATGACGATTTCGCCCGCACCGTGAACTCGCGACTTTCCGGACTGGATGACCTCCGTGAGGATCTTCAGAAGTATCTGGGAGCCCGCGCCGCCTATCAGGCTCGCGAACGGATGTTCCGCACCGTCGTAGATGTTCTACTGAGGAAAGTGGATTTTCCCGTCCCGCCCCGCATGTTGGATGCCTACCTTGACCGCCTGCTTGAGGAGGGTCGCGGCGAACGCAAGGAGGCACCCGATACCGAGGAAATCAAGCGGTTTAAGGAGGAGTATCGGGCGCAGGCGGTCTGGAATTTGCGCTGGTATTTGCTTCGCAAGAGAATCATCACCGACCGCGGCGTCGAGGTGACCGATGAAGAGTACGCCGCCGAGATCGAACGCCTCGCCCGGATGGACAACCGTTCCGTGGGGGATTTCAAGAAACGACTCACCGAAGAGCAAGCCGACCATATCCGCGAGGATATTCTGGAACGCAAGGTTCTGGCCTTGATTCAGTCGGAGATTCAGACGATTCCCCAGCCGGTTTCTCTGGCCGAGTTCGAGGGCCGCACCCCCGGCCGGGTGGTTACCGCATGAACTATCGCTCACATTCAGGAGATACCGAACGCATGGCACTCATCCCGATGGTCATCGAGCACACGGGACGCGGCGAACGCGCCTATGATATCTACTCCCGTCTCCTCAAGGAACGCATCATCTTCATCGGATCGCCGATTGACGATCACATCGCCAGCCTGGTCATCGCCCAGCTCATCTTTCTGGCCGCCGAAGACCCGGAGAAGGACATCAATATCTACGTCAACAGTCCGGGTGGAATCGTCACCAGTGGACTGGCCATCTATGACACGATTCAGCACGTCCGCCCCAGCATCGCCACCATCTGCATCGGCCAGGCCGCCTCGATGGGAGCGTTTCTGTTGGCGGCCGGAGCGCCGGGCAAGCGCAGCGCGCTGCCCAATTCCCGGATCATGATCCACCAGCCCGCGGGTGGAGCGCAGGGCCAGGCCTCGGACATAGACATTCAAGCACGGGAAATTCTCAAGATTCGCAGGAAGCTCGATGAGTTGCTGGCGCAGCATACCGGCCAGTCCATCGAGAAGATTGAGAAAGACACCGATCGCAATTACTTCATGTCGGCGCAGGAAGCCAAGGAATACGGCATCATTGACGAGATCATCTTTCCGCGCAAACTGAACTCGAAAGAGGAGTCCAAGTCCTCGTGACGGAACCCGAACAACCGACCCGCGAACAGTTCTGTTCCTTCTGCGGCCGCAACGAACGGCAGGTGAACACGCTGATTCACCACCGCGAACACAACGGCGTGGCCATCTGCGATCTCTGCATCGAACACGCCCATCAGATCGTCGGGCTCGCCCGCGGCAGCCGGCGACCGCTCCCGCTGGATAAGATTCCCATTCCCGAGGAAATCAAGCGACGGTTCGACGAGTACGTCATAGATCAGGAGCACGCCAAGCGCGTCATCAGCGTGGCCGTGTACAATCACTACAAGCGGATTACATCGGAAGATCTGGGGGATGAAGTCGAGCTCGAAAAATCCAACATTCTCCTGATCGGCCCGACCGGAGTGGGGAAGACGCTGCTCGCGCAAACTCTCGCGCGATTCCTGCAGGTTCCGTTTGCCATTGCCGACGCCACCACCCTGACCGAGGCCGGCTACGTCGGCGAGGACGTCGAGAACGTGCTGGTGCGGCTGTTGCAGGCCGCGGACTATGATCTGGCTCGCGCCGAAATGGGCATCATCTATATTGATGAGCTCGACAAGATCGCCCGCAAGGATACCAACGTTTCGATCACGCGCGACGTTTCTGGCGAAGGCGTGCAGCAGGCGTTGCTCAAGATTCTCGAAGGCACCGTGGCCTCGCTTCCCCCGCAAGGGGGCCGCAAGCACCCCGAGCAGAAACTCGTGCAGATGAACACCAAAAATATTCTCTTCATCTGCGGAGGAGCTTTCGAGGGACTGGACAAGATCGTCGCTTCCCGCGTCAACACCCGCGTCATGGGCTTCGGCTCCAAGGCGGAAGACCGCGCCAATCTCGCCGACGTCTTGCATCGCGTCAGTTTCGAGGACCTCCACAAGTTCGGACTCATTCCCGAACTCATCGGCCGTCTGCCCGTCGTGTCGGTGCTCGATCCGCTCTCCGATCAGGCTCTCCTGCGGATTCTGACCGAACCCAAGAACGCGCTGGTGAAACAGTACTCGCGTCTCTTCGAGATGGAGGGCGTGAAACTGCTTTTCGAGGATGAGGCGCTGGCCAGGATCATCGAGCTTGCCCAGAAACGCAAGACCGGCGCGCGCGCCCTGCGCTCGATCGCTGAAGAGGCGCTGATAGACGTTCTCTTCGAGATCCCCGGCCGCAAAGACGTCGAGGAAGTCGTCGTCACCGGGGCTATGATCGAGGGCCGCGAACCGGCTCGTCTCGTTCCCGTTCGTAAACGTAAGAGCGCTTAGCACGCTCGGCAAGCCGCCCGTTACACTTCGAGTGACGGCCGCGCCGTGGCCGTCACTCTTGCTGTTATCCACTCCCGGCATTCGATCCGCCGATCCGATGCGACTCCGGTTCATCATCCTCACCGCAAGCTGTCTGATCGCGAATGCGTCGTGGCCCGCGTCGGCCACGCTGCCCGCGCCCGACGCCGTTTCCGTCACGGACAGCGCCGCCGTGCGATGGGACAAGGGAGTGGAGTTTTTCCGCTCGCTGGAGTACTTTGCCGGACGGCGAGTGGTTCCCCGGCGGACGACGGTGGCGACGGAACTGCGATGGAAGACCGAATGGCAGATGCCCGAGAGCGGGAATGAGCGTATCCGTCAGGACGGTCGCTGGTACTTCGGTGTATCACGAGCCATGATGAGCAAGGCCGACCTCTGGATGGCCGCGTCGGGAGAACACTTCGACGACCGCCCGTACAACCTGCCGCCGAGGCGAGACCCGCAGCGCGAATTGTCGCCGCGTACTCCGGAACTCGAAACGTCATCACCGTTGTTCGATTCCCGGGCCGCCACCGCCGTTCGCATTCTGCGCGCAGCCGGCGGCGTGACCGCGCGGCCGTGGTCGCCCCTGACCGTACACGCGGGAGCCGGTCCGGTGCAGGATCGTCGCATCGGATCGCTGCGTTCCGGCTTCGGACTCTGGACCGATGCGAATATCGAGGACTGGGAAATCGCCGGATATGAACAGTCGCTCTCTCTGGAGTATAACCGCGAGACTCCGCGCGATCATCGGAACGAGGACGTCACCGGGAAGTACACGCTGTTCCGCGAATTTTTTAAAGGCAACTCCAATCGAGCGGAGATTGCGGGCGGCTGGCTGGGACGGGACGTGTATTTGGACGCGACCGGTCGCACGGCCCGCCGTGAAGAACGTCACTATGCGATTCGCGATCTTCTGACCTACGGTGTCACCGAAGGCGTACGCGTGGCAATGACCGGCGAGATTCTGCACAAGCGAACCGAGCAGACTCAACTCCAGGCCGTGTCCACTGCGCTCGAAGAGAATCAGGCGGGATTTCGCGCGTCGCTCGACGCCGAGCGCGGTTCCGTCGTCGGGCGCGTGGAACTCGGTTTGCGTAACGTGTCACAGACCATCCGGGGCGAGATCCTGCAAGGCCGCAAGACCGACCTGGCCGCCCAAATCCGTACGCCCGCCGCCGGGAATTCCGAGCTGGCTGCGCGAATTGGAGTAATCAAATATTCGCTGGACACCCGCAATCCGCTGAACTATGATGATCGCGATGAACTGAGATACGCCGCCGAAATCGGCTGGTTCAAATCGTTCTCGCCGGTCCTTCGCTACGAATGGCATGGCGTTCTGCATCTCGATCATCTCGTCTATCTCTTCCGTCAGAACAGCGCCAACAACCGCTGGTCGCGCTTTCTGCTGACTGGAGCCGTCATGCGGCACCGGCCCTCGCCGCAATTCGGGCAAACCATACGAGCCACCGTATCGGCCAACTATCAGGACTATGACTTCGAGACCGATCCCCAGACCACCCGATCCACGGTCTATCGCCGTTTCGTCTGCAGCGACAGTGCGGCCTTCCGATTCTCATCGCGCTGGTCGGTAACGGGTCGGATCGGCTGGCAACTCGAAGAATTCGGCAGACTGTACTGGGATTCTTTCGAGGAAGAACGCAGCGACGAGATTGCGTCTCTGACTGGTTCGGCGGAAGTGGTGGTGAATTTGCGCAGACGCGTGCAGGCCGCCGCCGGAGCGCTGTGGGACGGCCGCCTCGGCAAGCGGTTCGCGAGTGGCGCGAAATCGGAGACGGTCATTTTTCAGGAGATTGAATCCTACGGCCCCATGTTTCGCGTGGAACATACGGGTTCCGGCCCCTTCACGATTTCGCTGCGCGGGCGAGCCTTGCGGCAATTCCAGTTGAACCGTGACGACCGCTGGATTGTGACCGGTGAAGCCGTAGGAGGATTCCGATGGTAGGCCGCGAGTGGGGCGAGTTCGCGTTCATTCCGCCTTCGGGAATCCACGGCGAGCGGATCGAGCTCCCTCCCGAAGAATCGCATCATCTGTTTCGCGTGCGTCGCGTATCGGTGGGTAACGAAGCATGGATCACCGACGGGGAAGGTACGGTCTATCGCTGCCGGGTCATTTCGCCGCAAGCTCTCGAAATCCTCGAACGACGCAAGGAATTCGGTGAGCCTCGCGTACCGATCATTCTCTGTGCCGCCGTTCTGAAAGGGGACGGCAACCGGGAGCTCGTGGATCTCGCCACCCAACTCGGCGCTACGCAGGTTGTTTTTTTTCACGCCGCGCACGGTGAGGGCCGGCTGAATGAAACCAAAATCGAGAAACTCCACAGAACGGCCGTGGCGGCGCTCAAACAAAGCGGCCGCGCCCGTCTGCCGCAGATCGGCGTGAAGCGGAATCTGTCCGATCTGTTGAATGATCTTCCCGAGGACGGTGTTCGATTCATCGCCCAGGCCTCTCGGGACGACGCGAAGCTGGAATCCAAACCGCCCGGACCTTCGGAGAAATCTGCGATTCTGTTGGTGGGGCCGGAGGGAGGATTCACCGCTGAGGAAATGACGATGGCGCTCGATCATGATTTCCGGCAACTCGTCCTCGCATATCGCCGCCTTCGCTCGCAAACCGCCGCAGCCGCCGGACTCGCGTTCATCCTTGAATGGATCGGGGAGTGCCGAGTGCTCGGATAACTGTTTCGGAGCTGTGAAACGGAATTAAACAAGGCATCACGATTGTGATGCCTTGTTGTCGTTTTCTTCGTTTCCCGTCACTTGGCATGATCCAGACGACTGCGAATCTGCCGTGCGATCTCAGCCAGTATGTCGGGCCGGTCATAGAATCCGTTACGGACTTTCCGGCGAATGCCCGCCGTACGCTCGATCTGCTTCAGCAAATCGGTGACGTGAACAACATTCGGCTCCGATGATGATTCTTCACGATGGGTGGACTTGCGCCTACGCGACATTGACCCCGTGCCCGACTTGATTTCTGATAGCGACTCTCAGCTTGATTATCGGCTGAAGTCCATGAATCTTGACGGGTTGTTTTCGTCAAACGGATCGCGTTGCGTTTGGCCCCAGCTGGTGGATCAAATGCTCCACGATGTCTTGATCCAGCTTCTCCTTCATGCGGGTCATCATATTCTGAATCGCGTCATATGCCCGCATCGCCGGTTTGTACACACGATGCGATGTCAACGCGTCAAATACGTCCGCTACGCAACAGACACGGGTCTCAAGCGATTGGGCATCGGCCGTCAGATGTCGCGGGTATCCACTCCCGTCGAGGGATTCGTGATGATTCTGGATGATTTCGAGCGCGTGTGGGTGAATCGTCTCGTGGCTTTGCATGAGCCCCGCCCCAAAGTCGGGGTGCTTCTCCATTTGCCGGATTTCCCACGGGGTCAGCATTCCCGGCTTGCGCACGATATCGGCCGGAACGCGGCTCTTGCCGATGTCATGCAGCAGAAATCCCATCGCCATGTTTTTCGCCGTTTCCGCGGTGTGCGATCGCGAATCGAGCAGCAGACCGGTACCCAAGACCGCCACGTGAACCGAGTGAGTGTAGAGGGAGTAGTCGAACGCAAACAGGGATACCATCGTTCGCAACACCGTCGGTTCGGCCGCCAGCATCGAGACGGTATGTGTAACCATCTTCTCGTTCGTGGCAATCAGCATCGGAGATTGGGGACGCTCGAACGTCGAACGCACCAGCGCGTACGAGGTCTGGTAGAGAACCTTCGATTTCTCTTCGTAGGAAGTCTTCTCCGATGCCAGGACCTGTCCGATGGTTCGATCCACGAATTCATAGTACACCCCGGCGTCATCATCGCGTACGTAAAGTGTCGTGACCCCGTTCTCCATGAGCTGCTGGCGCTTCTTCATCGTCAGCTCGGTATCGGCCGCCTTGAACAGGATGTAGCGACGGCCCATCCGCCACGGCAGCCCGAGATAGAGCTCGAAATGGCAGCCGCTGTCGGGAGGCAGCGTGGCTAGGGGAGCGGGGTGGAACAGACCCGGCTGGACTTCCTTGAATGGAGCAGTGACGGCGTTGGGATACATCATCGAGCCTGTTACGGCAAAGCCCGTGCCCGCATGGCCTTGAAGTCTCTCTTGAAATCGTGTGTCCCTAAATCAATAAAAACAAAAATGCCCCGAGTTCGATAATCGGGGCATTATGATATTATCCGGGCGTCCCTTAGAATAGCCGTGTAATTCGCCGGATCAGCTGGTCTCTTGTCTTGCGAAATGCACTTAGTATTTCTTCCGGCTTTCCGATAGTTGCCGCCGGGTCGGGAAGAGCCCAATGCAACCGCACGATGTCTCCCGGAAACATCGGGCAGACCTCCTCGGCGCAAAGTGTAATAACCGCCTCCACCGATTCGGTTTCAATTTCTTCAACCCCCTTGGAATACTGACCCGATGCGTCAATCCCGATCTCGGCAAGTACGGCTATGGTTTCCGGTCGGATACGCCCGGGATGGGAGCCTGCCGAGGAAATCCGCACTCCGGTGGGCGCGAAATGCCGGGCAATCCCTTCGGCCAATTGACTGCGGGCCGAGTTCGCCACACAGAGAAACAGAATGTGCGAAGGTCTCCTCCGGCGAAACATCTCTGTTTCCTTCTCGCCGTCGCGGGGATCTTGGGTCATTTCCTTCGCGATGCTTGATTCGCGATGGATTCTGGAAACCGACGTTGCATCCGCAAAGCCACGTTCACCAAACCAATCAAGACAGGCACCTCCACCAGCGGCCCGATGACCGCGGCAAAGGCTACCGGTGAGTGGACTCCAAATACCGCAATGGCCACGGCGATCGCGAGTTCGAAGTTGTTGGAGGCGGCCGTAAACGAGAGGGTAACTGTTTTCGAGTAGTCTGCACCCGCCTTCTTGCCCAGCCAGAAAGATACGAAGAACATCACCACGAAATAGACCAGCAGCGGCAGGGCGATGCGCAGCACGTCCAGCGGCAGCCTCAGAATCATATCTCCCTTCAGGGAAAACATGATGACGATCGTAAACAGGAGTGCCGCCAACGTGATCGGGCTGATGAGCGGAATGAACTTCGTGTGATACCAGTGCTTATCCTTCACGCGAATCAGAATGAACCGGGTCAGGAATCCGGCTATGAACGGAATCCCCAGGTAGATGAACACACTCTCGGCGATCTGGCCGATGGTCACGTTGACCATGGCTCCGCTCAGACCGAACAGTGGAGGCAGCACCGTGATAAATACATAGGCATATACCGAATAAAAAAGCACTTGAAAGATCGAATTGAATGCGACCAGCCCCGCCGCGTACTCGGTGTCTCCTTTGGCCAGCTCGTTCCAGACGATCACCATGGCTATACAGCGGGCCAGACCGATGAGAATAAGGCCCACCATGTACTCCGGGAAGTCGCGGAGAAACAAGATCGCCAGCGCAAACATCAGAATCGGCCCGATCAGCCAGTTCTGCAAAAGCGAAAGCCCGAGGATTCTCCAGTTTCGGAAAACCTCGCCGAGTTCCTCGTAGCGTACCTTGGCCAGCGGCGGATACATCATGAGGATCAGCCCCGCCGCAATTGGGATCGAAGTCGTTCCCACGCTCGAGCGGTCCAGCAGAAGAACGAGACCGGGGAAAAGGTAGCCCGCCCCCAGTCCGGCTCCCATCGCCAGGAAAATCCAGAGAGTCAGGAAACGGTCAAGAATCGAGAGCCGTCCGGTGACGGCGCGCAGCAGTCCGGCCATGAAATCCTCCTCGGGATTCGTCTATGCCTTCTCGATGTCCGCAGAAGCGGCTTCGCACGACCTTTGTCCTCGCCAAGTTTGCAGCCTCCGTTCAAGCTCCGCCAATTCGGCAGGCGGGATAGCCTCCCGTACTGCTTCCAGAATCGCCCGCTGCGCGTTTCCCAGCCTCTCCGGCAGCCGGTAGTGCATCCAAACTCCTTCCCGCCGGTCTTTCAGGAATCCTGCATTCAGCAGGTAGCGGAGGTGTCGGGAGGCTTTCGACTGAGTGATCTCGAGCACATGCATGAAATCGCACACACACAGCTCCTCATGCCGGAGGAGTAGCGACAAGATCCGCAGCCGGGTTTCATCGGCCGCGGCTCGAAAGATGGGAGCCAGTTCTCGTGTCATTCTTCAGAGTGTCCTAAGGAATCACAATATAACCGTTTATCCGGTTATATGCAACTCAAATGGTCAACAGGACATAAATAAAAGCGGATCAGATAATTATCTGATCCGCTGCGTGAGGGCGCCGGGGCTCGAACCCGGGACACCCGCCTTAAAAGGGCGGTGCTCTACCTAGCTGAGCTACGCCCTCGCCATGTTCCTATCTCGTTATCGTCTGCCGTCTCGCCGGTCCTACCGAGATGAGGGAGATTGGGATCTCGGTAAACTCCTGAATGAATTCGAGATAATCCTGTGCTGCCGAAGGCAATTCGTTCCAGGATTGTACTTGATCCACCGGCTCGTTCCAACCGCGAAGTTCTTGATAAACAGGTTTGATATTCATAAGAATCCGCGAGTCCGACGGGAAATGGCGGTAGGATCGAGTTCCATCCTCGTATCCCACACAAAC
>JAHJDG010000038.1 GCA_018812265.1 bacterium
AAGCCCCCGCCGTTTTCACCACCGATACAACGGTCAATCGCGAAGGATGGGGTGGCCTGCGGTTTCTTCACAGTGAAGGCGTGTCAAAACTCAGATCGTGCATCGTCGAACATGGCCGCGCCGTCGGCTATGGTGACTACGGCCTGGGGGGGGGACTCTTTCTCGATCAGGCCGAGGTCGAGTTGAACGCGAGCACGGTCCAATATTGCGTGGCCGGATCGGGGCACGGCATCTATGCCCGCGCCGGCAGCCGCCTCACGGCCAACGATTGCCAATTCCTCGAGAACGGAACCGGAATCGGCAGCGGCGGAGCCGTCTGTCTTCGGACCGGCAGCAGTCTGACGGCCAGCGGCACCCATTTCGCGAACAATCAGGCCTTCTACGGCGGCGCCCTGCTCATTGACCGGTCCTCGGCGCTGCTCGTGGACTGCATCTTCCAAAAGAACACGGCCGACATCAGCGGCGGGGCCATCTTCGGTTCCGATGCCACGCTGACCGCTCGCGGAACCCGGTTTTCCTCGAATCGGTCGGTGGCGGGCGGAGCGGTGGATGCGCGGGCCAGCGTCCAAGTGAATATGGAGCGTTGCAGATTCGTCGGCAACTCCGCCATGCTCAATGGTGCTCACGGATCGGGCGGAGCGCTCCTGTTTCAAAGCGGCTCACAAAACATCAATCACTGCACGTTCGTAAATAACTCGGCCGCTTCAGGCGGAGCCATTCATGGAGGAGTTGCCTTGCGTCTGAGCAACTCCATTATCGTCGGGCAGCATCAGGGCGGTGGAGTGCATTTCCCGACCCCCGGCGCGATCGTTCGGTACTCCTGCTTCGCCAACAACACCGGCGGGAGCTTTACCGGGCCGCAGACACCCCGCAACATCGGACTCCTGACGAACCGCAACGCCAATGGGGATTCCTGCGACGCGTACTGCAATATCCTGCTCGATCCGCTGTTCAATGACAGCACCGAAACGGGAATCGAACTCACTCCGGGCTCGCCCTGCATTGACGCCGGCGATCCGCTGTCGTCCCCCGATCCCGATGGCTCGCTTCCCGATCTGGGAGCGTTATGGTATGCTCCGCTAAGTGTGAACGAAGATCACGTCGAGCTGCCGGCCGTGGCCATGCTTCTTCCGGCCTATCCCAATCCGTTCAATCCCGCCACCACCCTGGCCTTCGATCTGGCCCGCCCCGGCCTGGTCTCGCTGAAGGTCTTCGATCTTCTCGGTCGCGAGATGGCCGTGCTGCTCAACGGTTCGCTGCAACCCGGGCGGCATTCGTTGCAGTGGAACGCTGCCGAGGCTCCGGCCGGAACCTATTTCGCCGTCCTCGAAACCGCCGGCGTCCGCACCGCGCAGAAGCTCCTGCTCCTGAAATAGTGCGCACCGCCGTGTGCTTCTCTTTCTTGTTCATTCTACACTGACAACTCAATTTGGCGGCACCGTCGCGGTGCCGCTCATTTTTCCGTGCACGATCCCATTCCCCCCAAACCCATCCTCCCCTCGGTCGGCATTGACCTGATGGAGGTCGAGCGTATCCGCCTCATGCTCGACGACGAGGAATTCCTTAATCGCATCTTCACCGAGCAGGAACGGTCGGAGTGCCTGCGTCGCCTGAAACCCGAGGAGTGTCTGGCCGCCCGCTGGGCCGCTAAAGAGGCGGTGGCCAAGGCGCTCGGCGTGGGAATCGGCAAGTTTCTCACGTTTCAAGACGTGGAAGTGATCGTCGGCGAGCGCAAGGCTCCCTACATTCGCATTCACGGCCCCTATTCCCATCACCCCATGCGCATCGCCCTCAGCCTCTCCCACACCCGCACCACCGCCGCCGCCATGGTCATGATCTTCCCCGGCGAATTGGAGGAAGGACAAGACTCGTAGCGCTGTACTGCGTGCGGGAGTTTCCCTCCACTTTGTGGGGGGACGAAAGGGGGGCAGGGGCCGATTGCATCGCCCGTCGTAGTTTCAAACGGCAGTGTGTTCTCTTCGCTTGTGGCATCTTGGTTTCTTGGCATCTTTGATCTTGTAGGGGCCGATTCATCGTGCCTGCGCGCACCCGCCGTTGTCGGCCTCCAGATTGGCAATGGCGCAAAGGTCCCGTAGCGCCGCATGGACATGCGCTCTCAATGAATTGTGTGGCACGGTCGTGCGCAGCCACGGAGAGAAAATGGGCACGATAAATCGGCCACCACCATTCATCCATAACGTTCCGGGCACGCGAGGACGCGTGCCACGGCGGAACGCTCTTGATTTTCTTATTTTCCCATTTTTGCATTTTCGGATTTCCCATGCTTCCACTCTTGACTTCCGACCAAATGCGCGCGCTCGACGCGCACGCGATTGACGAAATCGGCATTCCCGGCATCGTGCTCATGGAAAACGCCGCGCGGGCGGTGGTGGATGCCATCGAAGAAAACTGCGGTGACACGGAGTTCCTGAGCGTGGCCGTCCTCGGCGGACCCGGCAACAACGGCGGCGACGGTTTCGCGATTGCCCGCCAGCTCTATCTGCGCGGGGCCGACGTGGACGTCTTCCTGCTCGGCGAGGAATCCGCGCTCACGGGCGATGCGCTGGCCAACTACAATCTCTTGAAAGCGCTCGAACTCTTTCCCATGCCGTGGGATGCCGAGAACGGGATCACGCTCGACGAATACGACGTTGTCGTGGACGCGCTGTTCGGCACCGGTGCGGTCCGCGCTCCCGAAGGCATATACCTCGACGCGGTCCAGGCCATGAATGACTGCGGAGCGGTGGTGGTGGCGGTAGACGTGCCCACCGGAGTGGACGCTTCCACCGGCCGCGTTCCCGGCGAGGCCGTACTGGCCGATTTCACCGTCACCTTCCAGTGCGCCAAGTGCGGACAGATGCTCCCGCCCGGCCGCGACTATGCGGGCAATCTCATCGTTGTTCCGATCTCCATTCCCGAGCGCGAAGACGTCCTCGCCGAAGCACTCTTTGCCCTTCCCGAAGACGAGGACGTGCTCGCGCTGTTGCCGCCCCGTCCCCGCGAAGCGCACAAAGGTTTCTTCGGAAATCTCTTGGTCATTGCCGGATCGCTGGGCATGAGCGGTGCGGCCCGTCTGGCGGGTCTGGCCGCGCTGCGCTGCGGAACGGGACTCGTGAAAGTGGCCGTACCCGACATCATCCGCCCCGAGGTGGCCGCCTTTCGCGCCGAGCTTATGACCATCGGTCTTCCCGAAACCAGCGCCGGAACCATTGCCGCCTCCGCGATTAGAATTCTCAAGCCGCACTTTGACTGGGCTGACGCCATTGCCATCGGGCCGGGCCTCGGAACCGATCCCGATACCGGCCGCTTTGTCGAATCCGTGTTGAAAGAGGCCGGCAAACCGCTCGTGATTGATGCCGATGGACTGAATCTCATCGCCCAGCACAACCTGCTGGATCTCGTACCCGCCGGAACGATCCTCACGCCCCATCCCGGCGAGTTCGACCGTCTACTCGGGCGGAAATGCGAAGATTTCATCGCCCGCGCCGAAGCGGCCCGCAATTTGACCGGGGAACGGGAACTTGTGGTTGCCCTCAAGGGTGCTCCCACTGTGTGCTACGATCCGCCCGGACTGGGGATCATCAACCCGACCGGCAATCCCGGTCTGGCCACCGCCGGTTCGGGAGACGTGCTGACCGGCATGATCGCGGGCTTTCTGGCGCAGGGGCTTGAACCTCACACCGCCGCGTGGGTGGCGGCCTATCTTCATGGCCGGGCGGCCGATTTAGCTACCGAGGATATTGGCGAGGCTTCGCTTGTAGCGGCCGACGTCATCGCCGCGCTCCCGGCTGCGTTTTCTTCGCTCCGGGCCGAAGATATGTCTGACGATGACCATCCGTGTACCTGTGGACGGTGCATGTGACCGGTCCCTCGCAAGCAGCCACCAAACTGTTTTTTTCTGCGCAGTTCTGGGTTATTGCCGCTGCAATCTGGACGACTGCCGTGCTGGCTCTGGCGCTCAGTCCCGATACGCGTACTGCCTGGCTGGTCAAGACGCTGGGAGATAAGCTCATTCACGCTCTGGCCTTTGCGGGAGGAGCCATCGTCTGGGTGCGGGCGCTTCAAACCTCGGCTCGCTTGAATCTGACCCTCGCGATGGCCGCCGGCAGCGTGGTGGTCCTGCTGGTGGGAGCGGCCATCGAGCTTTTACAGTCGTATGTGCCCACCCGCAGCTCGGACGTGCGCGATTTCGTGGCCGACCTCCTCGGAGTCCTTTTCGCGCTCCTCTGTCTGGCCATCGGCCGCGCGCTCCGGCCTAAGGCTCGGGTCTGACCGCTTGTTTTTCCACGAACTGGATACTCTCTTGCAAATCCGAGAATATCACTCCATTAAGACAAGGTAAGGAGAAGTAACTTGGCAGGAACCGTCAATCGAGTTATCTTAGTCGGCAGGCTGGGGAAAGACCCGGAAATCAAGTACACCCCCTCCGGAATGGCCTTAGCCACCTTCTCTCTGGCCACCGATGAGAGCCGGAAAGACTCGGAAGGCAACCGCCAGCAGATCACCGAGTGGCACAACATCGTTCTCTGGGGAAAGCAGGCCGAGATCGCCGGCGAATTCCTCCGCAAGGGAAAGCTCATCTACGTGGAGGGCAGGCTCCAGACACGCTCGTGGGATGATGCCCAATCCGGCGAGAAACGGTATCGCACCGAGGTCCAGGGCAACCGCTTTGTGATGCTGGGCAGCCGGGCCGAGCAGGGCGAAAGTCCGGAGTCACCAAGAGCTTCCACAGCGCAGCCGACCCGCACTTCCCCTGATCAGCCGCTCGAAGAGGAAGAGGATCTCCCCTTCTGAACGGTGGCGGGAAAATCTCAGCGAGTTTCGTCAGAAGCCTTGACATCCGGCCATTTTTTCATTATTCTTAGCTGGCTACTCATGGGGCGGGTCAGGTATGTCCCTCTGACCCCTATGTCACTGTGGAAAAACAGGATGTTGGAGTCCACCGGACCCGGCGTCCTCCCTGCCCCAGTCGAGAAACCGCGAGAGGTAGACCACTCTGGAGTGGCACCATCCGGGTCCGTAGCATCGGCCCGGAAAAAAATGACCCTGTCCGAGAGTATATTTAAGCGGGTTCATGGGCCGGATAGGGTGGAGGAAATGCCCGCACGTTCTTCGGGATTCTGGCGAAAGCCATTTTTGTGATACGTTGTGTTGGTTTAAGAGGAGTCTGGTCAAAGGGATTACTTTTCGGCAATCCTTGTGTATCAGGAGGAATGATGAAGAAAACCATTTTTGTGTTGATCTGCCTGTTGATCGCCACCGTCTGTTGGGCACTGGAGTCCGCTCCTTCCAACGAAGTGGGCTTCTACAAGATCAACGCGGTCGCCGGTGGGTACACCGCATTCGGTCTCCCGTTCGTGTTCTGGGACGTCCCGACGGGCAACGTTCCCACCTATGGGACCGAGTCCCGCAAGCCGTCCGATATCGTCGGCTCGCAGGCGAATCCCGGAACCTTCTTGTCGGCTGACCGCGTCATCCGTCAGGACAACGGGAATTTCGCGTACCGTACCCCGGTAACCGCGCCGGTATGGACGGGCTCTCTGGAGACCCCGGGCCCCCTGGGTGCCATGGAGCCGGCTCGTGCCTACTGGTATCTGAACAAGACGGCCAGTGCGCGGCCCATTATTCTGGCGGGACAGGTGGATACTTCGGCGGGTGCCAATCTGGGCCTACCGGATCCCATCCCCACGGTGACGGTTACGGCCAACGGATATACACCCATTTCGTGGCGTGACTCGCGGGTGATTCTGCGCAGCAAGCTCGGTCTGGTGGCGCAAGGCTTCGTCG
>JAHJDG010000039.1 GCA_018812265.1 bacterium
CATCTTCAGAGTAGAAAATGTTTATATGGTAATCTCTCATTTGTCCTCCTCCAGTCTTAAGCTGTGGCGTTCGATCAACTTTAGAAATTGGCGCATCTGGTATGGTTTCGCTTACCCTTTCACCTCTTGGAGATTGACAAGCTCCGGAATGTCAGGATGCGCGAAAATGTGGTGGCTGCCATCAGTCCGAGAAAGCCGGAACCCAAAGCCTTCCACAAGTTCTATCATATCAGAGAACCGGATATTTTTCGATCCAGCAAGTATCTTCTGCAATATCTTGTGCTTTGTCGCCATATCACTCGTCCTTAGTTGGCCCAAAGCATGAGTTCAGCGGCCCGTCGAATTTTGCGGGTCCGCTGGAGTGACTGGTTGGGCCATGGAGTTTTGCGCAGCTCCGGCATGGAGTTGGAGACCCAGTGCACCGACTACTTTCAGGATCGTATCAAAGCCAGGACTGCGATCACCTGAGAGAGCCTTATAAAGGCTTTCCCGTGACAGGCCGGCATCACGCGCCACTTGGGTCATTCCCTTTGCACGAGCAATATCGCCCAGAGCCTTGGTGATCAATGCGGCATCACCTTCCGCCTCCTCAAGGCAGGCTTCCAGATAGGCGGCCATCTCCTCCGGCGTTCGGAGGTGTTCGGCAACATCGTATCGGGTGGTAATGGTTTTTCTCATCGATGACTCTCCTCCCCTACAGCTTTCACATCTCCGGCATTTCCGGCAGCCAGGCGCTCGATTCTGACCTGAACTCGCGCTCTTGCACGGAGGTCACGCAGTCCGTCAAGCCACTGAGCGAAGGTCTCGGTTTTGCGTATTTCGACCATGAGGTATAGTAGCCTATAGGATACACCTTGTCAATGCCTTTTTGGGTCGTCGGAGTTATGAGGCCCAACGGCTGAATTCACCGGCGCTGCGCGGCTTTGTCGCGCAGCATCCGGCGGAATGATTGGTTCGGCGTCATTGCGAGACTCCGCTGGTTTCGCCGTTCAATGATTTCCCCAGTAGCCATTTACCTCCTGAACCTGGCGTACCCAGAACTCCAGGCGGGCAAGTGGGTCGCGCGATCCATTGAAGCGACCGAGTTCGGTGGCGATTGAGAAGAACCCTTCGCCTGGGTTGTTGTCATTGCCTCGATGGACAACGATGGCGGTAAGCAGCGGACGGCCTTCTGACACTTCGTGTGTCAGGATTTCCCCCAAGAGTTCCGAAATCCTTTCTCGGTCAGCGTCGTTGTTCATCGCAAGCCCAGCCAGGGGCGCAATCTCTGAATAGGTAGTGAGTCGTGCACCACGAGCCAGCTCCAACAAACGGTCATAAATTCCCATGTGCATGCTATCCCTCCTGTGACGCCGAACGCCAAGCTGTGGGGCGGCATGGTCCTCGCCGTCCCCACCAGCAATATGTTCGGCTTTTATAACCCCAGCAGCCGCTTGACACGTTTCTTCTTGATCGGTTTCCGTCCATGCGTATACACGAGAAGCCCGGTGCCCTCAAGAAACGCTCTGTGGGCTTCGGCGACGAATTCCAACGACAGTCCATGGGCACACAAGACGGACCCCACTTCGTCAGGCGTTAGCGGGAACCGCCTCTGCCAACATGATCTGATGACCTCATAGTACGACGTGCGGTCCCATACGAACTTCCCTGATGTCGAGCATCGGTCGCAGAACCGTACCGCTACCTCGTCAAGTTCAGCGGCGTCACGCAATGCAAGAGGAGGAAGCCAGCCTGGCAGCGGCACCTGTGAACCGACTGGTGCAACGAGATCGTGTTCGGTATTGACGATCTGCTCAACTCCAGGTCTATCCCCATCGGCGACCATGAGGAAAACGGTCTTCGGGAAACGATGGTCCATGTCTACATTTGATACGGTTCCTGTCATTCCGGCCCGGAAATCGTTGAGTATCATGATGCGGGCTCCGAGATCGGGCTTGACGCCCAAGCGAGCAGTGCAGAATGGGCAGTCTGATTTCTGGCCGGCAAGAACGGCCGTAGAACTTTGTATGCCACTTCTCATGAGCTTTTGTCCGTTAATACGCCGAACGATTTTCTCACCTGACGGTGTGGAGCGGTCAGCGGAACACCGGTCAGGTGCAGAAAAATGTTAGGGTTCAATGATTCTGAACTCTTGCATGAGAGGAGCCAAATCATCGTCCCATACCTCTCTTTTTCTCAATTTTGTCTAGAATTTTATC
>JAHJDG010000040.1 GCA_018812265.1 bacterium
ACGTGCACACTTCGCCCTGCTGTGTTTCGCCGCCGCATCCCTTATCTGGAATCGTATTATTTCGAGATAGGTCCTATGTTCCCCCCAAATCGAAGATTTGGGGGGAAATCAGGTTACGGCTTCTTTTCGGAGAAAAGTGGGGCACGTATTTCAGTCAGCGTTGCCATAGTTGGTGATGGCCCACGTCAACTGGTCGCGCAGTCGCTGGGCTTGTGATGTTGTTCCATGCACACCGAACCACGCATCAAGATGGCGCTGGATTATCGAAGGATCACCGCCGCACCCCAGCCACGCAGTATATACATAGTGAGCATTGAACAGCGTGGCATGCACTCGGAGCCAAGCCTCGAGTCGAGGCTGTATGATTTCCCTCTGCCCGCCCGCCCGCAGCCACGGGGCGTAGACATAGCTAGCTTGGGGCAGAGTCCCAAAGGTCCGAAGCCAGGCAATCACGTGTTTCTCCATAAACGCTGTTTCACCGCCAGCTTCCAGCCAAGCGCGATAAACAAATGAGGCGTTGAACTTCGTTCCATGCATGCCGAGCCATGTTTCGAGATGAGGTCGCACCATAGCCCGTTCGCCACCTGCCTTCAACCACGCCTTGCAGACAAAGTCTATCTCACTGGAATTCTTATGTTCTTTAAGCCACGCTTCAAGGTGGGGCTGGATAAGTCCTCGATCACCATCAGCAGCCAGCCAAGCGCGATAGACGAAATCTGCACCATCAACAATATTGCAGACATCCAGCCAAGCGACGAGATGACTCTGCACCACGGACTTGTCGCCTTTTGCATCTAACCAGGCGGCATAGACGTGACTGGCCTCCGGATCTGCTTCATGCTGTTTCAGCCACGCTTCAACATGTGATTGTACGGTGGCGATATCTCCCTTGGCGTTCAGCCATGCCGGGTAGACATGACTAGCTTCCGCATCTGTTTCATGCTGTTTCAGCCACGCTTCAACATGTGATTGTACGGTGGCGATATCTCCCTTGGCGTTCAGCCATGCCGCGTAGACGAACTGCGCTTCCGCATCTGTTTCATGCTGTTTCAGCCACGCTTCAACATGTGATTGTACGGTGGCGATATCGCCCTTGGCGTTCAGCCATGCCGCGTAGACATGACTAGCTTCCGCATCTGTTTCATGCTGTTTCAGCCAGGTCTCAAGATGGGGCTGTATTACCGTTTTATCGCCGTCGGCTTTCAGCCAAGCGGAAAAGACAAAGCTTGCCGATGGGTTGCCCTGAAAGCGGTTGAGCCAAACTGAAACATAGGCCTGGATGGCGACAATATCCGAACCTGTTTTCAGCCATGCGGCGATCAGAAAGTGAGTCTGATGCTGGAGAGGGTTTGATTGAATCCAAGCTAAAGCCTTGTCCCTGACGACGGCGGGACGGCAGAGTAAAGCCCAGCGCAATAGGTAATTATTATGGGTTTCAAATGGCAGTGATTTTTGCAGCCATTCATCAATAGTAGAAAGCGTGATCTCGGGGATTTCAACTCCCGTTTTTTCCTTCCATCGCAGTAATTGACGGATATGCCATCCCAACTGGTGGTGGAATGCAAGTTCTTTTTCGGCACCTTCCCATATTTCACCATGCCTCTGAAGCAGAGTGAACTTATCCGGGCTTTCCAGCAGAGTGGTTCGCAGGATAAGATCACGGACGTCTCGCCACGCATCGGGACATTCGGTCATTTCATTCTCGATCAAGGAAAGCCAGTCTATTTTCAGGAGTGCAGAATCCGCTGCAACTCGCTGAAGAGCGATGAGGACACCGCTCAGAGTGCCCATGCGGCACGATTCACGAAACAGGGACGTGAGAAAAGTGGAGACAGTTCGCAGGATGGTCCGGCAATAGGCAATAAAAATCTGATCGGCGAGGACATCGTGCGCCATTTCCCAAGTGCCGTCGCCGATCGGGCAGTCCGTCTGGAGAATCCAGCCGTCCGCTGCCAGACGATGAAATATCTCGAGGCGGCCGTTAGACAAATTCGCGGCCGTCCCGGCAGGGAAGGGAAGCTGGGCAACCGTTCTTGCGAGCTCATCGTTTTCCATGGCGCGGTCCGCGAAACTCATTCGGAGACGTTTGGCAAGCCATGTTCCGAAATCCGGTTCTTCCCGTAAAGCCGCGAGGTCGTCGCCCTGGCCTTTGGCATGAAGATAGGAAATGAACACTGCGAGAACCGGTAGATCATGGCATACTCGCAAATAACCTTCATCAGGCGGAAGACCGCTACGTGTAATAATATGATGTACTGCTGCTTTGCGGTATTGCTGTATCCAGCGGTCAACCGATTTATCGTCGATTTCCTCGCTCAGATCAATGCGATGCTGATGGGGCGCTGCCGCCGCGAAGGTTCTGTGATAGTAGGCAGTTCGACACGTAGCAATGTAACGGAGATGGAGACCTAAGCTGTCGTTCAGTTCGGCCATCCGCTCCTCAATTTGCTCAAATGCTCCGGTTGTCTCAATGTAGTCAACGAAGAAAACAACTCGATCCTGTGGAGTAAATTGGGACAGAAAATCATCGAAGTAATCGAAGCGAATGTTGCCAAGAATCCGATACACAAGCCATCCTTGGTCGGCTGCCAGTAATCCAAGCTGGAGAGCAAGGCGTGTTTTCCCAATCCCGCCAATTCCCGTAAGCATGATACCGGTCATGGCAGGATTTTCCAACAGATCAATCATCTTCTGCTCTTTCCAGATCGTTCGACCGTGAGGGGCGGGATGCGTTCGCAGATGTTCAGCGCGACTATAGTAAGGAAGCTTAGAATCGGATAGGTACGAACGAAAAGTGCCCGCGAAGTAGGCTTCTCCGAGAATCTCGATTCCTGGAGGGCAGGAATTCTTGAACCATTTGAAGATGAGGTGTTTCAAATCGCTCCGGCACAGCATGTCAGCAAGCTGATTCCAATCCACAACTCGTACCCGAATGTCCTTAAGGTGAGACAAATGACCGTGTTGCGCCACCAGAGTATTGAAGGTGCCCTTGATTTCGTCATTCAGGTCATCGAGTTGTCTGGCGTTGGATAATGCTGCGCTAATTGCGAAAATGTGCTCTACTATCGGCTTGTCTTGCCGATACCACGGGTTGTATTGGGCTTGCCCAGAGGGCGGACCAGCCGGATCAGCCAAATTTTGACGAAGATGCTTCGCGACTTTACGCCAACTCGCTTGGGCACTTTCGACTCCATCGTCTCCAACGTATTTACATTCGACAACTGTGCGGTCATCAGCGCACGTTTGAAGAGCATCAATCGCGCCATCCTTTCCTGCACCAAGGAAGCCGACAAGCCCTGGATAGTCCTTTTTCAGGATATCTACGACGAAGTCCTGGAAGGTAATGCCTATGTTCTGCCTAAGATATTGAGCACGAATTTCGTTTTCAGTGAAACGGGGGAGATTAACCATTTCATACCTCCAAGGCGACAATGTGGACATGCCTCAAAACTACATTGCTCGGCCAACTTGGAAAGACGGACTTGTCGTGGGAACTGTAGCTCAGGAAGACGTCGTAGTCGAAAGTCTTGCGGGACATGGGGATACGCCTGACAGAGGAAAAGGGGATGTGATAGAGGATAGTAAAATCGGGGGAGAAGAGCAATGGGAAAGGATGAAGGATGAGGGATGAAGGATGAAATTACCCCCCTACCCCCCCAAAACAAGTTTTGGGGGGAAGGAAAAGGATGAAAAGCCCCCTTACTCCCGTTTGATCCTCCGTGAACGGGGGGAGATGGGGACACGATGAATCGTGTCGCTACGAGGGATACACTGCCGTGTGGAACTACGGGAGGGACACAGCAAGCTGTGTCGCTACGAACAGCGAGCCATTCGCTCCCGCAAGTGGGGGGAAGGAAGGCGGCCGGGAAAAGTGGTTGAAATGGCTCAACTCTTGCGGCAAATGAGCCGATAAGAGAGTCAGGAGTCATGCCCGAAAGCAGGAAAAATCCCCCTATGCCCGGAACCGTATTAGTCGTTGACGACGAAGCTAACATCCGTGATCTTATACGAATGGCCCTCGAAGACAAGGGCTACGAAGTGGTCGAGGCCGAAGATGGCGAGAGCGGCCTTTCCCAGTTCAATACCCTCCTGCCCGACCTCTCTTTGATTGACGTGGGGCTGCCCGGACAGTACGACGGCGTGGAACTGCTGCGAAAAATCCACGAACTCAATCCCGGGCATCCGGTGCTGATCTTCAGCGGTCAGGCATCTCCCGAAAAGGCCGTGGAAGCCATGAAACAAGGAGCGTTCGACTATCTCGGCAAACCGCTGAACCTCGAAAAGCTCTCGCTGCTGATCGAGCGCGGTCTGGCCACGGTGAAGAAAGACAATGAGCTCGAGCGCGTCACCGAGAATCACAAAGCGGCCTACGGATTCGACCGGCTGATCGGCTCGTGTCCGGCCATGCAGGAGGTCACGAATACGGCCCGCAAAGTGGCGACGGTTCCGTTTGCCACGGTGCTTTTAACGGGAGACTCGGGAACGGGCAAAGAGCTCGTGGCGCACGCGATTCACCTCGCCAGCGGCAACGCGAAAGAGTCGTTCGTCGAGGTCAACTGCGCGGCCATGCCGGAAAATTTGCTCGAAGCGGAACTGTTCGGCTACGAGAAGGGAGCGTTCACCGACGCCAAGCAGCGCAAACGCGGTCTCCTCGAAGTGGCGAGCGGAGGGACGTTCTTCCTCGATGAGATGGGCGACATGCCGCTGAATTTGCAGGCCAAACTGCTGAAGGTGATCGAAGAACGGAAGATCCGGCGCTTGGGAGGGACGAGCACGATTTCGGTGCAGTTCCGTTTAGTTGCCGCCACCAACGCCGATCTGCAGGAGCGAATGGCCGCCGGATTGTTTCGCCGCGATCTGTTCTACCGGCTGAACGTGTTCACCATTCATCTGCCGCCGCTGCGCGAGCGCGGCAGCGACGTTCTGGATATCGCCGAGCACTTCGTGCGGTACTTCAATCGCGAGTTCAGCAAGAGCATTCGCGGGATTTCGCCGGACGCGCAGCAGCTTCTGCTTTCCTACGACTGGCCGGGCAACATCCGCGAGCTGCGCAACGCCATCGAGCGGGCAGTATTGATTGGCACTACCGAGGAGATTCAAGCGCACGATCTGGCGGTGAAGACGCGCTTCCGGCCGGCGATTTTCCCCGACGTTTTGTCCGAGACGCCGCCCACGCCGCCGGTGGCGGGACTCGACATTCGGGTTCCCCCGCACGGCGTGAACTTCGAGGAAGTGGAGAAGCAACTGATCCGCGTGGCGATGCGACACTGCAACAACAACGCTTCGGCGGCGGCGCGCTTCCTGCGCATGACCCGCGAAACGCTGCGCTACCGCTTGAAGAAATTCGGAATTCGTGAAGAAGCGGAGAAGTGACCGCATCGAGTCGGTCACGTAAAATCACAAGGCCGCTCCTCCGGGGAGCGGCCTTGTCGGCATGATGTCCAATCTCGCTGCGCGGGCGAGTCTATTTCAGCACCGGCAGTTTCTTTTCGTCATGGAAATGGCCCGTGCGGTTGGAATGGACGTACACGCCGGTTGCCATTCCACCGCCTTCGAACGTCAGCAAAACCGATCCCGTCCCACCCTCATAACGTGACACATCCCACGGTCCAGGAAATGGGGGACACTCCATTTCCGCCCTATTTCCTCTTCATCGCTCATCGTTCATCGCTTTCCTTCCACGTCCATTCCCCCGTCTCATCCGACAGCTCATAGCGGTCTTCATATTCTTTGCCGTGATGGGCAACGTAGTCAATCCCCTCAAGAAGCGTTTGAAACTCTTCCTCACTGACCGTCGGGCCGAGACTCACCCGCACCCAACCGGGTTTCTCGCCGATGTGTCCCTCGCGCAGACGGCAGCGAATTTCTTCGGAATGCTCCTCGTCAATGTGCAGCAGCAGATGACCGTAGGGT
Source organism: bacterium (assembly GCA_018812265.1). Taxonomy (GTDB): domain Bacteria; phylum Electryoneota; class RPQS01; order RPQS01; family RPQS01; genus JAHJDG01. The sequence goes on from JAHJDG010000040.1 coordinate 5,914, forward strand.
CCCGCACACATGCAGCCGCCGCGCACCTGTATCCCGAACAAATCATTCAGCAGCGCCGCCGCCAGATTGTGATGGACGTCGCGGATGATGAGCGAGATTATGCCGAGCCGCTTGGCTTCGGTCAGACCGAGAATGAGCAGCTTGGGATGACGCGTCCACTCTCGAAGCGCGCGAGAGAGATAATCCTGCTCGATGCGCTCGATCCGTTCCGCTCCGATCGCCGCCTTGAGATCGAAGGCGAGTCCCGCCTGAATCGCCTGCACGATCGGCGGAGTGCCGCCGGTTTCGCGCTGCTCGATGTCGGGAAGATAGCGATGATCCCACGGCGAAGTGTAGAGCACGGTTCCGCCGCCCGGCTCGGCGGGAACGCGATTGGTGAACAGCTTGCGATTCGCGAGCAGGAGTCCCGGGGCGCGCGGTCCGCCCAGAAACTTGTGAACCGAGAAAAAGATCGCGTCGAAGTAGCCGTCGGGATCGTCCGCCGGATGCATGTCAATATCCACGTACGGCCCGGCCGCGGCGAAATCGAAGAACGCCCACGCTCCATGACGATGCAAGACGCGGGCGATATCGTGACAGGGATTGAGAATGCCGGTGACGTTGGAGGCCGCGCTGAACGTGCCGATTTTCCACCGGCGATCCCGATGTTGCAAGAGCTTCGCGTCGAGATCGTCGGCGCTGATCCGGCCCTGCTCGTCGAAATCCACGTACACCGTTTCGCCGATGGTCTCGCGCCATGCGATGTCATTGGAATGATGTTCCATCATCGAGCGGAAGATCACGGGGCGTGCGTCGCGGGGAATACACTGAGTGCAGTGACGGACGTCTTCGAGCTGATCGGGAATGCGCAGGCCGAGCACCGTAATCATGCGGTTGATCGCGCCCGTCGAACCCGACCCCACCGGAATTACCACGTCGTCTTTGGATGCGTTCACGTAGGCGCCGATGCGACGGAACGCGTTTTCGTAGTACTCGGTGGTGATGCGACCGGTGGCGCTGCTGGTGGTGTGCGTGTTGGCCATGAACGGCAGGACGCACTCGTTAAGCTCATCCTCAACTTCGTGATGGAAACGTCCCGAGGCGATGAAGTCGAAATAGCGAAGCGGTTTTTCGCCGAACGGAGTTCGAAGGAGCGTGCCCGCACCGATCACGCCGTCACGAATGCGCGTCAAGAACTCGCGTTCTTCCGCATCGTTCGCACAGGATACCGGATGACATGGTTCAACACGGGAAACATCAACCAACCGTTTCGATGGTCTGGCCGGAGCAGCGTGATTCGGGGATTTGGCGGCAATAGTCATGGGGACTCCAATAGGCAGTGTTAGAGACAATATACCGCAGAATCCTCAGCGCTTCAAGGGGCGAGGACGCGGGAGCTCGGCTTGACAAGTTGTGCCGGATTGGTTAAATTGCTGGTTCATATCGCTTCTGGCGCCTTCGTCTAGTGGTCAGGACGCTGGCCTCTCACGCCGGTAACACGGGTTCGAATCCCGTAGGCGCTACGACTAAAGCAAGCATTATCAGGTGTTTGCTTTTCTGTTTTTGTATGCCGCATATCTGCCAATGTGGCCGTGGTCCCATTGTGGTCCCAGCGCTGCAATTCGGTCATCACCTTTTGCTCTGTGGCGGTCCCTTCCACTCGTTCTGATCTCGGAACAATGAGAAAGGGGCACGATATGTCTCGTTGCCCCTTCCGGCTCCCATTGCCGACAAGCGAATCAAACCGCGCTCTTCGCTACCCGGTTGGGTGCGCTTTGCCTCCGAAATTTAGGATGTTGATTGCCAACATGACATGGTCAGGATCAAGCGCGAGGTAGTGCTTTTCTGTGACCTTGACACTGCTGTGGCCGAGCAGTCTGCTGACCGTATAGATATCCACCCCGTTCTTGATGAGGTGGCAGGCAAAGGTCGCCCGGAGACTGTGTAGGGAAATGCCAGTGGGAAGACCAATTTGGCGCGACCAACGACGGAACTTCATCGAGACCTGATTGGGACCATAGTTTGGAAACAGTTGTTCTGCTCGCGGTCGTGACCAAGCTGACAAGACTCCCTGCAGAGCATCGTTGATGGGAATGGTTCTTCGCTTTCCCATTTTTCCAACCCGTCCTCGAATTACCACCTGCCGCCTGCCCAAATCCACATCCTCCCACCTGACCCCCAATGCCTCGTTCCGCCGGCATCCGGTGTGCAGAAGAAATAGCAGGAAATCGCGGAACTCGTCATCCTCTGTTGCGAGCAGTTGCTCGATCTGCTGTTCGACAAGCCATTCGGGCGGTTCAGCCTCCGGTAATCGAATCTGCCGGAATCGCGAGGAGGGCAGGTTGTTCCACCACTGCTGCTCGACAGCCTGATTCAATGCTGTGTTCAGGACTCGGATTTCGATGTTAACTGTCTGCGGAGCCGCTGCCTTCAATCGAGCGGCCTTGTACTCTTCAATCTTCGCCGGTGTGATCTCCGACAGGGAGATATCCCCCAACGCACGGATGATCTGGCTCAGGGCGAGTTGCTCGCGTTCCAGTGTTTTTGGGCTCTTATTCGACTCAGCATATAGACGGACCTGAACGGCCAAGTCCGACAGATGTGGTCCGGTGACCGGCTCGGCAGAGTCTTCTGTGATGATGGCTGTGCCGTCGAGCTTCTCGCCTGCATGTTTTCGACAGAACTCCGCATATATTTTCATCGCGGTCCTGCGGTCAGTCTCACCTATAGTGAACACCTTCCGCTTTCCGCTGATCCAGTAGCGGATATCCCACACAGTTTTCCCGGATGGTAACTTTCTTTTCCTCAGCGACGGCACAGATCATCACCTCCTTTCGTGCCATTGTTCGTGAACAGTTCTTCCCTTTTCTTATGCCGGATTCTGCGGCTGATATTGCCGCCGGTTCTTGCGTACAAACGACTCGAGAGCCTCCGGGGTGAAGTAGATCGCGTTGCGTTCGATGTAGATGCAATCAATCTTTCCTGCTTTGACCCAGCGGTGCAAGGTCGAGGGACTGATCCCAAGCCGCATGGCCGCTTCCGTGGATTTCAGCAGGAGTTTTGGACTATCGGACATCTGTGGATTCCTTGTTGCTTCCCACCATTCCCCCGGCGGGCGGTGTCGACTTGCCGCCCTGTAAAAGTATTCGTGCGACGAAGGTAATTATTCGTCGCAAGACGCATGGCCCCCGTCCTGCAGTTTCTCTATGATGTCACGAGCCCAGTCTTGGGTATCAATCTGTGTGACCTCACCCCTGTAACAGACGGCGGCACCGCCCCTGAACCCGTCGACCCGAGGACGATCATGGACAACAGCCCAAGTAATGCACCATGGGTCTTTAAGGTCGAACAACTTCTGCATGTCGGCCACTAATCGTGCCAACACGAAGGGATCACCATCTTCCTGCTCTTCAACCGCAACCCACACTCGTATCGTGTCCGCAGTTTCGCGTGAGAAGTGGCATATGAGGTCGCCGTCTTCGGGTGGTGTGGACAACTCCTTCTCCAGCCAGTCCAGCGCTGCAACCGGTGCTTTGATTTCGGTGCAAAATTGCCACATTGAAAAACTCGACATGGTGTCTTTCCTTATCCGGTTATTGAGGATTCTTGTGACCCACAGTTGGTGAACAACTCCTTGCCCGACATTAGCCAATAGCAGTGTGCGTCTCCTTGTTGATCAGTGTCGAGCAATTAGAGGATTGCACAGCACGCCCGACGCCGACCAAGTTGTCTTCCGCGTTGCCATGCTGGTCGGCGTCTGGGTGTTGATTTGTCCCGAATTACTCCTCAGCTCGCTCGTCGCTGTGCTAGGGTAGCAAATCTACTGATCCGAACCTCTCAGTTTTTGGATCGTCTCCGCAACCCAATTTGAAGTGCACATGGTGGTGGATTGCCCTCTGAAGCAGACAACGGCACCACCCCCGTAAAGTCCTTCGTCAGGACATGTTTCTGCCCAAGTGATTGCCCACGGTTCAGTCAGGTGGTATTTCTTCTGCATCTCACAGATTGCATTGACGATGGCGTCAATATTGCCATCTCCATCGCCAATGAGTTTCAGTTGACCCGGTTGTCCGCCATTTCGCTCAATTCGACAAGGCAGTTCGTGTGATTGGCCGCACTCTGTCCTATCGCTTTCGTCGTATTCACTGAGCTTCTGCTCCAACCAGTTGAGAGCTTCTTCAGGACCCGATACAGGGGCAATAAATTGACACCAGTAACCTTCCATTGTGAACTTCCTTTAAGTGTGAAATGTTAAGCGGACACCCCAGACGCCGCCGTTGTTTGCCGTCCAATGAATCGCACGAGACGGCGCCCGAGGATTCCTGTGAATCGCGAGATCAGCGATTCGTATTGCCTGCACCTGACTTTCCGATTCGCTGGCATCGGAACAGGTTCGATGTCTCGGGCGGGGCCAGGCTTCTCATCCCGCTCTGCGCATAGTCATCAACCTATTGCTTACCCTGACCCCGCCCTCACCCGTGCTACCTACGGCTGCATGTTCGTCGCCTTTCAGGCGGCTTCCCGAACGCTCGAGTCGCCGTTCAGGATTTCGTCGCGACGCTTTTCGTCGGCGGCTTCGCCGGCATCCAGACGCTGCGCTTCGGCTTCGAGTCTTGCCATCTGACTCGTGAGCTTCTGCCGTTCGTAGGCCGTCGCCGCGTTCGAGATGGCTTCGCGGATATTCGCGATCCTGGCGAGCTTTCGGGCTTTGCGTCCTTCATACTGCGCCAGACGGGCCATCAGCAGTCCCAGATCGGAACTGGCTCGACGAGTTCTGGACTTGGCGGTCGAGGCCGATTCAGCCATGCGCTCGAATTCGGCATCGATAACGGACCGGAACTTCTCCACATCCACCATGGCGATTCCCGCGCGTTCAAACAGACATCCGCGTTTCTTCGCCTCAGCCTTGAATGCCACAGCGTCGGTTGCGCCGAACTGTTCCATGGCTTGTTGGATTAGCACCAAGTTCATGTCTTAATTCCCTTTTTTTCGTGATTCCCACTTTCGGAACTTGGACCCCTGAAGACCGCATGCCTTCCGGGGTCTTCCTGTTAGTTGTCGTCTGCATGTTCGGATGCGGTGTCCGTTCGACCACTTGAACCTCCTTCCATTTCATCTGATGTGTTCTACCTACTAAATGACTTTGCCCCCCCTTTTTGTTAATGTGTTTGGAAACGAACGACTTAGCTTTCCCCGAATGTTCGTTTCATGGATGCGGACCGCACCCCCGGTAGGGAATCCAGCCCACACCGCCACTTCGTCGCTGGTGGCACTTGGATTCTCCACCCATTCGGGGAGCACACGACGCTCGGATGGCGTCAGCGACTCGAGAAATCCCTTCGATTCCCGCTCGAAGTCAACGCGTTCCTCAATCATGTCCATGCCGCCGTCGCCCGCAAGGTCTTCCACATCGCCTTCCACCGAGACATGCTGCTTGGGCCGGCAATTAACCGTTTCAGATTCCTTTGGCGGTATGAAGAACCGACCGCTGTCCCTGTGCTCCTTCTTTAGTGCGCCAAGCATCGCGTTGCGTAGGATTGCGCTCACCACCCGCTTCCACTCGGCATCGGGAAGATGCCGGTAGTTCGTCCAGACTTCACAAAGATGACAGACCGCCGCGCTGACCAGATCACTGATTCCATCCTCGCGGTATCTGCCGTTGATCATTCTCCGTGCCATGTTGCGTGCCCATTCATACATCTCCGTCCAGTTCGGTTCGGCCTGCATGATCGTGCTGCCTTTCTGCCGAAGCAGGAGGGCAGATGCACGAGAAGGCCGTGCTCATCCTCCCGCTTCATGCGGTTGGGGAACACGACCTGGCCAGGTCGAAAAGAGAATGCTTGCGGTGCTGCAGCACCTATGTGTTTATCAGACGGTCGCAAATATGAGAATTTGTCGGCAGGAAGTCCCTTATTCTCATTTAGGCAGATTTAGCCTAACGAGCACTTCAAGCAAGCCATAGAAATTCAAGCAAAAAAAAGTGCCCAAGAATCTTGGGCACCAATGGCACGCGAAAAATCGCTAATCTATCAGAGGACTTGTTTGCGCTTCAGTCTCTTCAACCAAGACTGCTCTTCTTGCGAAAGGTCAGCCAGCTTGATAGGGTCACGGACAGTCGTAGCCTTAAGGCCGAGCTGATTTAGAAAGGTGGTGTAGTTGTTAGTGTTCACATCGGAGGCTTCGAGTTCTTGACTATCCTTGGGATTCCCTTCCACGAAGCCAAGGTGTCGTGCCAGCCGTTGCTCATGATGGACGAACTTGGCATATGCCAAAACTATTCTTCTTCCGACAGTGATCCGCATTGGTCCACGCAACCCTGTTCGGCGAAAATAAGCTCCCAACGACTCCCCACGCTTCTTCTCTCCCTGTTTCAGTGCGGCAAGTACCTCGAAGGTCTTGTGCTGAACGGACGATTCCGTGTCATCGACAGCATGCGCACCGGGCATGGTGTCACAGGCCTGTTTCTCGGACTCGTCCTGCATGTACTTCCGGACAACCCGTCCAGATATTACGTTACCCCGAAGCCGCGATGCCACGAATCCCCCATGTGCGCAAGTCCGAAGTTCACGATAATTGCCTGGCCAGGAGTGTTCCGTCAGCACGGACTCCAAATCGTCCGCATAGCACACTTCTTCGGATCGCCCGTGCAGGAAGCTGTCCGTGCGGGTTGAGGTCGGCTGAGGTGGAACACATTCAACAAACCACCTGAACATCGGCAGGATGGCTTCCAGTTGTTCCCTAAGCGGTGGTAATTCCACATATCCCACCTTCAGCCTTGTGTACAAGTCCTGTCGGAATTTTCCCTCTGACACCAGCTGTTTAATCGGTAGATCTGCCGTGGCGATAAGCCGAGTGTTGACCTCGCCATTGTCGGCTTCGAGAACGCCTTCATCCATAACTCGCATAAGGGATGTCTGCATCCGACCATCCAGAGCTTCAATTCGTTCCAGACAGAGTGTTCCTCCTACGGCTTCCTGTCGAACATCAGAAGCGTTTCCTGTACCCGATAAGACACTCTGGAATGTGGCTGGAGAACAGGATTGACAATCAAAGCAAACGAATCCACCCGGCACACCAGAAGTCCGATGAATGGACCAGGCCAGTGTCTTTTTCCCTGTTCCAGTTTCTCCTTCAATGAGAATAGGGATGTTGAAAAAGGCCAAAGGGGCAATTGATTCAATCGCAGTGGAAAGCTGTTGCGAAAAGACCCTGCCCTGATAGTAGAATGCAGGATTGTCGGACTCGGGATGACCATCATTGGTCTCGTCCAAGAAGTCTACGGTCAAGTCCGAATTGGGATTTCGAAGACTCCTCCGAACAGCCTCAATCAGCACCAGACCACCAGCCAGGGAAAAGAAGCTGCCAAAGAGAGAAGATGCCAATACTCTGGCAATCATGCCGACCGATGATGGCCTGCCTACCTGCTCCAGAATCGTGGAAATGGTTCGAGTGAAGTCAGCATAGGTGACTGATCGAGGCAAGAGAGAAGCCCAACCTTCTCGGCTCACGGTAGAACTTTTCTGAAGCATTTCGTGCCCTTTTCCATAATGAATATGCACTGAATTGGACATAAGATAATCAAAATGCCGAAATGAAACAAGATTTTCGGGAATAAGATTATAGCAAGGACAGTTCAGCCCGGTCGCGAGATCGGGCTGTTTCGCAAGTGAACCTCAAGAAGGAGACCTTCATGAAAGTCAAGGTACTGTGTCTTGGTCGCGCGGCCAAGGAGATCGAAATCACAGACGGCACGACCGTCGAGCAAGCCATTCAGCAGGCGGGGTTCCCCAAGGACTCGGCCTACACCCGCCATGTCAACGGCAGTCCGGCCTTCGACACGGACATTCTGCAGGAAGGCGCCGTGTTGACCCTGGTTCCCCAGGTCAAGGGTGGTGATCGCTAGCCTTCAGCGGTCATCTTCATGCAGGGGGCTCTGGCCGTGTGCTGGGGCCCCCTTACTCCGGAGAAAGAAGTCATGATAGAAGTAATTCGAGACCTGTGCCGGTTCTTCGAGCAGAAGTGCCATGTCCCGGTTGAAGTTGCGTCGGGAGCCTATCAGTTGGACAGATGGGACCGCAACGGCGTACTCGTCAGCATGCCGGATGAAACGGAAGCGGATCGCGTGGTGGATGATCTGGCTTTCGGATACGATGCCAACTTCGGCAGGCAACTAGGCGGTGACATGATTGTGATACACGATCTGCCGATGGCGCGAGTCAGCAAGCAGCGCGTTGTGTTCCTGTTTCTACCAACGAATCCCAAGACTTGGGAGCTGGTTCGCCAGCTCGTGGAGAAGCATCTGCCG
>JAHJDG010000041.1 GCA_018812265.1 bacterium
CCACTGGATGCGTTTTTCTCCGACAACCACCTTCGTCGCCGTCTCGTCCAACCAAGGCAGCCCGCAGGAAATAGGATACCAGCTTAGAAACGAATGTAGCAGGCACACTCCGTGTGCCGTGGCAGACGGCACACGGAGAGCCTGTGAAGGAATTGCCACAGGCAATTTCTATACATTTCCCGCGTCGGGGTGTTTTGAGCACCAAATTGTTTCAAGCTGTGCGGCCTGAACGTCTAGACCGCGTTGAAAATACCTCGTTCGGGGTTGGATACGTTGTCGAGTCGTTCGGTACTTTCCCCTCCTTTTCTAACTTGCCGCCTGCGAGCTCAATTTCCTGGCGTCCGTGCGCAGTACCAGCGCACGTCGCAGGTTATGGGCCAAGGCGTACCACAAGGCGATCGCGCGCGCTTTCACCAACCCCCGCACCCGAATAAACCACAGGTTGCGGTTGCGGGCAATTGCATTGACACACTCCGCCGTGGCCGCACGCTCCTTGTAAATCTCTTTCGCCTCTTCCGTGCCCATTCTCCGTCGCCAAGCCGCAATCGCCGGCGTGTCACCGGGCCGCGGAGCAAACGGGTCTTCCCCCTGTTTCCGCTTCTTTTCTTCGTCCTTGACCGGTGCGTAGACGGTGGTGCCGTGCTCCGAGGTCGTCAAGGTCTCGATGTCCTTCAGCGTCGAAAAGCCGCCATCGACCAACGTTTCCTCCGGCGACTTGCCGTAGCGATCGTGAATCTGCTCGTTCATCGGCGCCATCTGGCCGCCGTCATTGCCGCTGTTGGTAACATCCACGCCTACGATCACTTGCGTATCCGTTGTCGTCGAGAATTGCACGTTGTAGGCCGGGCGAAAACCACCGTCGCCCATCTTCATCTTTCGCGCCTCGGGATCGGTCGTCGATGTGCGGGCACCCTCCTTGGAACCCGTCTGCCGCGACTCCTTCTGTGCTTCCAGCTTGGCCATCTCTTCCAATGCCTGCTGCAATCGCGCGGCCTTTTCCCGCACGGCCCGCTGGCGAGCCGCCTCTTGCCGACGATGGCTCGCCGCAGGAGCGGCTTCCTCCAGTTCGGCCTGCAAGGCTTCTACGTGGGCCTTCGCTTCGGTGTAACATTCCTCCAACGTGGCACGACGGCGGAAGGAAGAACTGCCGGCACTGGCCCGCACCCGCATCCCGTCCTGAGCCACGCGATTCAATTCGATCAGGCCCGCCGACAACAGCGAGGCCACGCTCTCGGTCAGCAATTGGCTGAGCAACTCGGCATGCTGCGTGCGGAAGTCCGCCAAGGTATGGTAGTTGACCGAGACCCCACCACAGAGCCAACGGTAAGCGTGATGGTGGATGCAAAGTTTGTCCAGTCGCCGGGCGCTGCCCACGCCGTCGATTGTCGCGTAAAGCCAAAGCGACATGAGAATCTTCGGATCGATGGGACTGCGTCCCGGCTGCCCCTCGACGGCGGCGATCCGTGTATAAAGCGGCGCAAGGTTCATTTTACCCACGAATTCCCAGACGGACCGAGCCTCATGGTCTTTGGGAATCAAATCATCCAGGGCCATGGGAAGCCATTCCATCTGGTCGCGTTGGGCTTGTTGGACCCGCGGTGAGGGTGGCGGGCCTTCCGGCTTAGCGGCCCGTTCGTCCGCCGATTTGGTCGGGATTTCGAACAAAGTCCGTTGCGGCAAACCCGAATCCGACGGTTGATCGAGAGGTGTGTTGCTCATGGAACAAAAAATAGTGCCCTCGCTCCGAATCGTAAAGCCCGCTTCCCAAAAATTCACAGCCTCGGAGTGTGCCTACTACGCGGATTACCAGCCTGTGAACGGTTACCCGCAAGGCGGCCACGGAATTGTAACTTCCAAACCAGGGCGAATCAAGGCAACAAAAAGCGCCGTCGGGAGTTAGGATTGCAGTTGCGTTGCCGATTTGCCACACTGGGGATTATGCGATTCAGTTTTACCGCAGCCGCCGAGCGCGCCTTGGCCTTTGCTTCCGATTGGCGCAATCGCACCGGACATGAGGAGTTGGACGCGGAGTCGCTATTGGTGGGG
>JAHJDG010000042.1 GCA_018812265.1 bacterium
ATCGTGGATCTCGATCCGGACAGCCCTCCCATCCACGGCGTATTCATAGATTTCTCGCAGGTGATCGGAAATCTGCTTCGCAATGCGATTGATGCCATGCACGAAGCGGAAGAGAAGGTACTCAAGGTTCAAAGTCGCCATCACAACGGACGGCTCGTTCTGAGAATCTCCGATACCGGGTATGGAATCAGCGATGACGCGAAGAAGAATCTGTTCAAGCCGTTTTTCACGACCAAACCGAAGGGGAAAGACGCGGCTCCCGGCGAACCGACGGGAACCGGTCTGGGTCTCTCGCACAGCCGGAGTATTCTGGCGCGGTACGGAGCCGACATCAATGTGGAATCGGAAGTGGGCAAGGGAGCGACATTTACCGTGACCATTCCACTGCACCGCAGGCCGGTCACGTAGCCTTTGCCGGCAAGACCGCCGGCCGATGGGTTTTCCTACCGACAGGGCGGCATACGCTTTGCAATAATTAACGTGATAAGCAGCCAGTCAACCACCACTGAACATCGCATGCCCATCTCCCTCCCCAAATGTGTCGTCGTAGATGATAGTGACAGCATGTTGAAACTGCTGGCTATGTTTTTGGAACATCTGGGATTCGAGCCGATTATTGCCCATGACGGAGATGAGGGCATTTCAGCCGTTCGGGAGCATCGGCCGGATTTGGTGGTTTCCGATATCCACATGCCCAACCGCAACGGGTTGTTGCTGCTTCAAGACATTAAGACGTTGAATCCGAAGCTGCCGGTGATCCTGATTACCGGCTATATGCACTACAAATCCGATGTGAACGCGGCGCCCGCGGAACCGGATGCCTACATGGAAAAGCCGTTCACGTTGGATCAGTTCCGCGAGACCATCAGCCGGCTTCAGCCGGCGATAACCGTGGCCTGGAACCGCCATTAATCGGCGCCGGCGAGCGTCGAATGCGATAAAGCCCGGCGGAGCGAGCTCCGCCGGGTTTTGTTTTGAGGCTGCGCCGCGTGCGAATTCTGCTGCCACTCCCGCGATCCCTCCTTATTCTACGTGAAGCGGCGCACGGCAGTGCAGCGCTACGGAGATTCCATCCTTCACGTCCGTTCCCGCTTTGCAGAAGGGGGGAATGGAAGGGGAGTATTCACTTGAGCAGCATCACTTTGTTCACCGCCAGTGAGCGTCCTTCGCTTTCGAGGCGGGCGAAATAGATGCCGGTGGCCAGTCCCTTCGCATCGAAAGCACGCTCGTGGATTCCCGCCTCGGAAATACCGTCGAAAACCACCGCCGTTTCCCGGCCGAGAACGTCATACAGAGCCAGTCTTACCCGTGCGGCGCGGGGCGCGCTCCAGCGGAACGTCGTGCGCGGATTGAACGGATTCGGATAGTTGGGATAGAGCACGAATTCCTGCGGAAGCGTTACGGGAGTTTCGGTTCCCACATCGAGCGTGGAATCGGCGATGACGAGCAGGGCCATTTCCGGGGTGAGCGGCGATGCATGCGGGTCGTATTGAAGTTGCCAGCAGTACTGAACTCCGTCGGTAGCGGAAGAATTTTCCAGGCCAACCAGAGCATACTCGAAGACGTGCGGCAAGGTATGGTACTGGAACTTGGCGACGCCTTCGCCGTTGCTGCCCGACCAGAACGTCGGATCGTAGAGAATCGCCTGAAACGTCACCGGCCCGGCTCCCTGCCAGTTGCGCATCTCATGCCATTCCACGATCACATACGGCACCCCCAGCGCACTGTAGAAGAACACGTTCCCACCTTGGGACGCCGGATCCCAATCCTCAAACAGCGGCGCCAGAAAATTGTTGGGCGGCTGTAAATTCGGGATAAAATAGCCGTGATAGGCGCTGGAACTGGTGGAACCGAGAATGATGAATCCATTGGGACTGATCGTGACGGCCGTGTAGTCCTGTCCGAAAAAACGGAAGGGGAAGGGGAGGTCGCGCACGACGGTGTAGGTGTCTCCGAGCGCCAGATTCTCGCCGGGAAGTCCGCCTGCATCGGGATTGATCTCGATCCAGTCGTAGGATACCGTGTCGGCATCGTAGATGTCGTAGATGAAATGGCCGAAGGCATCCGGACCCGTCACCACCGAGCGCGGCGAACGATCGAGCGGAAACTGGATTTCGTTTGCTCCGGCTGAAACGGTAATATCCAGGGTTTCCGCTCGCCACGGCAGCGCGCCGAGTGTCACCTCATAGATTCCGGCAACGACGTCCAGAGTGAACGTTCCCGAGAAATCCGTTACCGTGGAAATCGGAATCTCGGGGAATTCGACGGGCATTCCGGCGAGCGGTTGTCCGTTTCCGGTCACAATGCCGGTCACTTGAGCGGGCGGTGCCTGAACAAGCGGAACGTTTTCGGTGATTGTTCCGCCGGAAGCTACGACTTCGCGGAAGACGTCAGCATAGGGATATTTCTTGAAATGGAGCGTGTGCGTCCCGCCGGGAAGCCACAGCACGTAGTTGCCGTTCGCGTTCGTGTACACGGGGACTCGCCCGTCATGCTGCACGCGCACGCCGGCGATCCCGATTCCCTCCACGGTAACGACTCCCTGCACTCGGGTAAGAGTCGCTACGCCGGTGCTGCAGGCGCGGAACAGTCGAGGCTTGCCGAAGCCATACATGCTATCCAGCCCGGCCGGTCCCGGTTGACAGGTGGTCACCAGCAGGCGATAGACGTCTTCCGGCGTAATCCCCGGAAAGGCCGAGAAGATGAGCGCCAGCGCTCCGCCGATGTGGGGAGTGGCTCCGCTGGTTCCGTTGATCGAGGAGCAGCCACCGCCGTAGTAGAGGCTGCGTACTTCGGTAGGAGCGATTACGTCGGGCTTGCGCAGGCCGGGCAGCAATCCACCCAGATAGGGATAATCTTCGAACTCCGCGGGAAAGGAATTCGCATCGGTCGCTCCGCAGAAGGGCATCAGCGGATGGACGCAGATGTCTTCCTCCGACCACGCCGCCGGACCGTGCCCGCCATTTATGAAGTTCCCACCGAAACTGTAGGCATTCACGGAGACAATGGACGTTACTCCACCCGGTTGAGGTTGGTTTATCATGACCGGTGGCGGGCAGTTGGCGGGAGCGGGGAACGAGAGCGGAATGGGATTCGTTAGTTGAGCGTTGCCGCTGGAGTTCGCGTGCAGCAAACCAGCGGCGAGTTCCATCTCAGCCACCCAGCGGTGAGCCACATAGTTCGGGCAATCATAGAAATCAGAATTGTTGCAGTCGGACTGTTTGAAACTCAAACTGGCCGAGATGACGTGAGCTCCCATCTCGATCGCATATTGGCTCGATTCAAACGTTGCGCCCTGATACAGGTAGCCGGGCAATTCCATGAGCTTAGCTCCCGGCGCTACGCACACCGTGTCGCAGGGGGAGAAATTGGCGGTAATGACCGAACCGGTGCGGGTGCCGTGGCGGCCACTGTGACGATCATTCACGTTGTTGTTGTCGTTGTCGAAGTTCCAGCCGTAGAAATCATCCACGTAGCCGTTGCCGTCGTCATCAACGTTGTTCCGCTCGGCACCGTCAATCGTTCCATCGCCGTTGAGGTCTTCGCCGGGATTCACCCAAAAGCGGCCGGCATAACCGGGGTGATCCAAATCCGTGCCGGAGTCCTTGTGTCCGACGATGACGCCGCTGCCGTCCGCACCGAACGCAGCCCACGCGCGGGGAGCCTGCATTTCGGACACGCCCCAGCCGACTTCGTCGAGTGTATTGTCATGGTAGGGATCGGGAGTGATATAGACAATCTCGCGGAAGTTCCTGTCCAGCTCTTCAATCACTTCCGCCGGTGCGTGAACGCGAACGGCATTCAATATCCACAGCGGGCGGAGCAGCGAAACCTGGCCCTCCTTGCGCGCCACCTCGAGCCTTTCCATCACGCGGCCGCCCATGTCATTGAACCGCCGCTTGAGGGTTTGAACGACGTACCCGCGACGCTGATCCATCGGCAGATTCAAGGCGACGGGATAGATCTCATCCATAGTCAGGCGGTGATCCAAATAGAGAACGACCGGAACGGGCTGGCCGGGCGGCGTCCGCTGAACATGGATATCGAGGTTCGGGGCGCGTTCGGCCGCCATCGAGAACGATGCGGCCAGCACGAACAGGGCGGCGAAGATGAGCTTGGTGCAACTACGCATGACGATCCTCCCCACGAAGTCCCGGAAGGCTCAGCCAATAAGGCTGGCGAGCGGGGTAGTGGCGTTTTGTGTGTAACCTCGTTATATTCGATTCTACCTATTGGGCAGGATCGGAATGTCGGAAAACAATACGAACCAATCGAAGGTTCATGGTTGGGCCGAGTGGCCCGGCTGGCCTTATGTGCTGGTGGGCTTGGCGGTCATACTTCGTCTGGCCCACATCTATAACAGCCGCACGAACCCGACTTTTTGGGCACCGGCGGTAGACCCGGCCTGGTATGACGAAGCCGCCTTCAATATCCTGCGCGGCCAATGGGGGCCGTTTCCGCTGTTTCGGGCTCCCCTCTACCCCGCTCTGCTGGCCGGAATGTATGGCATCTTCGGTCATGATCTGGCCGCGGCTCGGATTCTTAACGTGGCGGTGCAGGGAGCCGCCATCTGGGCCCTGTGGCGGGTCGGCCGCAGCTACTTCGCTCCGGCGGTGGGAATCCTCGCCGCCGCGCTACTGGCGATCAACGGAACCGCCATTTACTTCGCCGGCGAGATTCTTTCCACCAGCACCGAGCTACTCGCAGCCGTCCTGGGTCTGTGGGCTACACTTCGCCTGACCCGCGACGTCCGCCCGACGGCCGTCTTCCTGTGTGGTCTGAGCTGGGGCTTGGCAGCCATTACCCGACCCAATTTTCTGGTTTGTTTCCCGGTCGTGCTGGCGGCCATCTGGTTCGTTCAGTACCGACAGCTATCCGCGACTTCCCGGCGGCTCCCAACCCTCGCTCTTTCCTTTCTTGTTTGGTTCGTCGCGGCTTTCGTTCCGATTCTTCCAGTCACGGCGGCCAACGCGATCAAAGGCGGCGAGTTTGTTCTGATTGCCACACAGGGCGGGGTGAACTTCTGGATCGGCAATAATCCCGAGTCCACGGGCATCCTGTCGGTATTGCCCGGTTATGGCAATACGTGGACGATGGAAGACGCGGAATTCGAGGCCGAGCACGAAGCGGGACGAATGCTGCGTCCGGGCGAGCTGTCAAGTTTCTATTTTACTAAGGGTTGGAAGTTCCTCTCGGCTCACCCGGGTTTATCTATTCGGTTTATGATACGGAAATCGCTCCTGTTTTTCAACAGGTTCGAGATTTCCAACAACAAGCATATTCTCTATTTTGCGGCCAAATCGCCGTGGCTGCCTCCGCTGCTTTGGCTGAACATGGGCATTCTGGTTCCGCTGGCCGCGCTCGGGATTTGGGTCGGTCGGCGGACTTTTTCGGTTCAGCTTCTCGCCGGGCTGATCCTCTTGTTCATGATCAGCGTGATTTTATTCTTCGTGACGGCCCGATTCCGAATGCCGGTCGTTCCGTGGCTGTCGCTCGTGGCGGCAAGCGGCCTGTGGTGGGCGTGGCAGCGGATCGCCGTTCGGGCACGAGCGCGGGAATTCCTGCCATTGCTGCTCCTCGTTCCCGGAATTGCGCTCGCTCACATGAATCTCTGGAACCTGACCGAAGCTCCCCTCGGTTGGGCGCGCTACATGGAAGGAAACGCCTACCTGCAACTCGACCGGCTTGATTCGGCACGGGCGGCGTTTCTCGACGCCTATCACGACGGACAAGCCTTATCGCGGACGCAGCTCAATTTAGGGGTGATCGCCTATCGTCAGGGCAATTACTCCGAAGCCCGCCGTTGGTACGAAGGCGCGCTCGACGCCGATCCGACGAGCGTCAATGCGTGGAACAATCTGGGAACAACGGCGGAAACCGAAGGCGACAGCACCCGCGCCATCGAGTGCTATGAGCGAGCCTTATCCATTCGACCGACGGCTCCCGATCCCCGGCACAACCTCGCGGGAATTCATTTTCGCCTGGGCGTGGCGGCGCTGCGCGCAGGCTCAGACTCGACGGCGATCCGTCATCTAACGCGTTGTCTTTCGCTTCTACCTACGGCCATTACACACTACGATCTGGCCATCGCCCTCGGCCGCACAGGAGAGCCGGAGCGGGCGCTGGCTCATCTCGATTCGGCGCTGGCGCTGGATCCACTGCTCGCTCCCGCCCGCCAGCTCAGGGAACAGCTTCGCGGGCAGTAAGAAGTTCAAGCAGGCGGCGGGCGGATTCCAGATCGGGATTGAGTTCGAGAGCCGTTTGCGCTTCGGTTCGCGCTTCTTCAAATCGTCCCAAGTCGGCCAGAATTACCGCCAGATTGTGATGGACCGTGGCCGAGTCCGGCAGAATTTCCACCGCCTCGCGCTGAAATCGGAGCGCGTCCTCCCATCGTCTCTCCACCAGCCATTCCCCGGCCGCCGTTTCCAGAACTACCGCCCACTTTTTGTCTTCGCGATGGAGATTCAGCTCGTAGACGTGCCACCACGTGGAATAGAGCGACTTCGCCTGCACAAAGGTAACGCGATCGGCGGTGACGGGATTTTTTTCGGGAAACGTCTTTTCGAAAAGCTGATCGCGGAATCCCGCATGCAGCCAGACCCGCTCCAGTCCGGCGAAGCGCATTTCACAGAGCAGCCGCCGCAGTTCGCGGGGCGTGGCGGCCGTGAAGAACTCGCGTCCCTGCCACAGCGGGGCATAGTCCACGCACTGTGACATGGTCGGGCAAATCACCGGTGTACCCATGGGGGAACGGCACAGCGCAACGCGGTCGGCCGTCTCGCGCGCGCGGGCATAGACGACGGCCGCCGAGCCGACCGTCTGCAGCAGCGTAGCCGACAGCAAGACCGCAAAGGCAAAACCGCGCGCCCGGCCGGAGCGATGCAGATCTATCAGCAGGATCGGCACGATGAAAAGCAGGATGCGCGGGCCCCAATGCACGCCCGCCCAGACCGGAGTAATCAGAATCGCCGCGGTTGTGAGAGCGACAGCCAGCAAAAGAGCCGGTCGTTTCGCATAGGGCGGACGCAACAACAGGAGTACCCAGGGAAGACAGACGACCAATGAGTTTGCCTGCAGGAGCCACAAGGGAGGTACGGGCGACGACCACAACCGAAACTGATACAGCCCAACTCCCACCCCCATCGCCAATACGCCAAGACTCCCGAACGTCTTGGCTTTCGTCTTCTCGACCCAGAACAGAATGATCGTGCCGACTGCAAAAAGACCGAGCAATAGAAGCGAAATCCACGCGTCGGGATCGCCACCGAGGAGCAGCGAATACACGGCAGCGGCCCGGTCCTGCAGCCACGTCCCCGCCGTCGGAGCGGTCTCACCGGCGGCAAGATTCAGTGAAAACTGGGTAAGGGCGTTCGTGCCGCCAGTTGCGCGATAGATAAAAACAAGTGCGGCCATTCCGCTGACGATTCCCGTGACCAGCCAGACCGCACCGGCGAAACGGCGGAAAAGCAGCAGGTACACCAGCAGCGCCGCCAGCAGAATTAGTGTTTCGGGTCGAAGCGCCGCCGCTCCGGCGAGAAGTGCACCGGCTATTGTAAAGGCAACCACCGGCGTTCGACCGGAATCCATCAACACGAGATATATCGCCGGCCACAGCAGCAGCCAACTGAGAGCATGTTCCCACGGGATCAGGCCGTAGAACGTGAGCGGCAGGAGCAGGAACGCGAAGCGCAGGCCCGAGCTCTCGAACGCAATCCAAACCAGTATGGCGATCAGCGCGGGCAGAATTCGCCACCAGACTCCTCCCCACCGTCCCACCGCTTTGAACAGCGCCCGCGTCCAGGGTGAGAAGCCGAGCGCCAACGCTCCCGTTTCGCGAGCGGCGAAGGGCGGACGAAGCGGCAGGCTCTCTTCGGCGTGAGCCAGACGCCAGCGAACGGGCCCATCGAGGATTCGCTCCGCCCAGATTCCCGTTCCCTCGGTGGCGGCAATCCGTTTCACTCCATCGTCAATCGTCCATCCGCCCGCGAACGGAAGTTCCAGAGCGACGACGATCAACGCGGCCGCCCATAGAGCGCCGCACCATAGCGACAGTTTGCCCGGAGAATTCATAGCTGGAAGTATTCACGACAAGAGGGCTGCGGAATTCTCGCAGCCCTCTGCTGTTCGCATTTTCGATCCGTCCGTCAGCGTTCGAAGGAACCGGGACGCCACGGTTCCGACCGGGAGAAATCGGCATCAATGCGGCCCGGCTCGTTGAAGAACAACAGGGCGCGGGCGATCACAAAGGACATCGGCTTGGCTTCGAGGACCGGACCGTAGGGAACTTGCACCGACACGATTTCGTCGTTCTTCATAAACGAGAACGGGAAGGTAACCAACGCCGAGCGATAGCGTGACACACCGGTGAAGAACACCCGTCCATTGATGATCTCGACGAGGCCCTGGATCTTGACGAATACCGTACCCACGGGTTGATCGTTGCTGGGGGCGATGGGAATGTAGCGATAGTCCACTTCCAGCACGTCCGCCGTGGTCCACGCTCCGGCACTGGCGGGAGTGGAGACGACGATCCGCCAGCTGAAGGTGGCCGGATCACGATCCACGTACATGAATTCACCGGTCACGTTCCGCGTGACGTTGAAGACGCGCGACACTTCCAGAATCCGGGTATGCGTAGCCAGCGGAGCCAGATAGGCAATGGACGCCGTAGAGGTTATCACCTCGCAGTCGGCGTTGGTTACGTCATAGGGCAGGTTGGCCGTGCAGGAGCGGTAGTTGAAGATCGTCTCGGAATAGTCGAATCCCGCGCCACCGCTGGTACGACCAAAGTAGTCCACCTCAGGTAGACACCAGTAGTGCTGATTGCGGAAGTTGAGGTTGTAAACGAATTGCGAGTCAATCACCATGGGAGCCAACAGCGTCGAGGTTGTCGCAGCCTCGTTGAAATCGGCTTCCGCCGCAATCACACCCACCTTGGGATAGATCGTCGTGAGGTTGTGATAGGTACGCAGATAGTACCCGGCCGGATTGCCTCCGTCAATATTTCCGGGATTGGCCAGACCGAACGTCTTGTAGAACAATCCGCGTCCCGATATCATCACCTGCCCGCCCGAATTCATGTATTCCTGAAGGACATGAAGGCGGTCATAGATGACGGACGGCTCGCTGCACGGATTCCGCGGCGGATTGTCGTTGATGATCCAGATCCACTTGAAGTAGCGGATTCGATCATAGGGAACTCCGCCCGGTTCACAGATGACCTTGTCCTCATGCCACTGAACCTGATCGGGAGTGAACTCGAACGGCTTCGGTATTGCGGTTGGATACCATGCTTGCCGAAGCTGTTCGCCAAGGGCAAAGCCTTCGGGCAGCGCGGACTCGTAGAAATCACGAATGATCTGATCGTCGGTCAGTCCGAACGAATAGTCGGTCGAGGTGGGCGTCTTGTTCCAGTCAACCAGGAGGAGCTGTTTGCCGAGCAGCGAATCGTTCCACAGCGGCCTGACGGCCGAAAACGTGGCCACGGCCGGAGTATCGCACTTGGTAAAGCCGTCATCGAAGACTTCCACCTTCAGGCGATAGCTGCCATCGAGTTCGAAATTCCAGTTGGAATCGAAGAAGCGGCGGGCATTGGTGACGTTGGCACTGGTGAAGGTGACTTGGGTATGGCTGGTGGTGTCGCTCCAGCCGATGCGATAGCCGACGATCCGGTTCTCGTCGTCGCGCATCGGATAGGGCATGGTATCCCCGGTGGTCTCGTTGACCAGTAGATAGCTGAAACGAAGCGGGATGATGTTGAGGGCCCGGCTGTCGGGATCGCGCCCCTGCCACAGGAAGCCGATTCCCGGATAGGTCAGAGTCAGCGTGTCTCCCCACAGCAGCGTATCGGACACGCTGTAATTGATCAGGAATCCCCGTTCGGTTTCGAGCTCGGTATCGCGCGCCCATTTGATGCGCGGAGCGAAGGGAGCCTGATTGGTGCGCGAAAAGAGCTTACCCTTGACCAGCGAGACTCCCCCCAGATTGTCAAAACAGCGGATCATAAAAACGGTTCGCGTCAACGAATCCGCCTCGTTGCGCTTCAGATAGATGGTGTCTTCGGTGCTCTCGGTGGGCGCTTCCCACGGAATCGCAGGATGGTCGTCACAGTATCTTGTCAGCGCCATCGCATTGCCGTCAATCCACGCGGCATAGGCGTCGAACGCCGCCTGCGTGGTGTCTCCGCGGTAACGATACTGATATTGCACGATCTGTCCGTCAGGATCATGTCCCGTCCAGTGGACCACGGGAGCGTAGTTGAACGTATCGCCGGCGGTGGGCACGTTGACGAAAATGACCTCGGGAATCTGGTTCTCGGTGAAGTCGCCGTCCATGAGGTCGCACCCCCAGTAGGAGATAACCAGGAATATCCCGAGCAGAAGGACGATTACAGCTTTGGTTCGTTGTTGCATTGTGATCTCCGGAAGCGAGCCGAGCGAGTGTGTCTTCCCGCGGCCCGGCAGGTCGTTCGCGTCTCCGTGTCGGTTCAGAACAGCAGTCGGTCGAACTTGTACCCGATCGAGAATCGGTGGATGTTCTCGAGGTAGGCGATGCCGGTGAATGCGTAGTCAATGGTGAGTCCCACTTGCGGGAGCTTGACGCCGGCGCCTACGGTAGCGCCGTTCTGGAAGAACTCCCCGGACTTGCTGAACAGCGGGAACTCGTAAAACGGATCGCGGTCGGACGCATCTTGACCGGCTTGGATCTTCCGCTGGTAGTCGCCCCAGCCGTAGCGGTTGATTCCGTTGATCTTCTTGCCGAAGCGCAAGAAGGCCAGGTCCTGAAAGCCGTACTCGAGGCCGATATTGTAGACTTCGAGATTGTCATTGGGATGAGACCAAGCGAAGCCGAGCATCAACGCGTGGGTTCCCACCGAATCCGATCCCGTCCACCATTGACGATCCGACGTGTTGAGCAGATAGCCGGCCACGCCGAAGGTGAAGTTCATCGGCAACGGGAACGGTCCGTCCACGAAATTCATGTCGGGTCCGAAATTGGAGGTGAGCATGGCGATCCGCACGCTCCGCCAGCCGGTGTAGTAGTAGGTTCCCACGTCGGCCGCCCAGCCGTGGGCGGATTTGTCGGCGAGCGTCTCGTTGATGTACTTCAGCGTACCTCCGACCGAGAATTTATCGGTCAGCTTCTGGCTGTAGGAGAACCCGAGGGCCAGATCGCCGGCCGAGAACGTTCGGCCCGTACCGTTGGGACGTTCCGGGGTAGTCTCATCCATGTCGTCGGTGGTAAGATAGATCACGGACACCGCCCACGCCCCGTTCCACTTTTTAAGGGGATGCGTGAAGCCGAGGAAACCGTACTGGAGGCCGACGACGTAGTCAATGTAGCTTACGGTAGCCTCGGGTCGTTCGATCCGGGCAAGCGCACCGGGATTGTGGAAAATGGCGCTGGCGTCGTTGGCAACCGCCACGTACGCTTCGCCCATTCCTACGGCCCGACAACTGGGGCTGATCTTGAGGAACTGCACCCCCGCGGTTCCCACCTTGGCCTGACCCCAAACCAGCTGGGGTGCCAGCAGCCAAGTGGCCAGTAGGAGAAGGAGCGGCCATCGCTTCATGAGAGGATCCTTCCGTCTATGGTCAGCAACTGAAGCTTATCGAATGATGACGAATTTCCCGGTCTCGATCTCGTGAGCATTTTCATCAGTCAGATCTTCCACCGAGAATAGATAGATTCCGGACACCACCTGCTGCCGGTTACGCGAGTTGAGATCCCAGCGTTCCGACGTCAGGCTGGCCCACTGGCTGTTATCGCCGATTTCGTTGTGGGGGATAATCGCCACCAGGTCTCCGGCCACCGTGAAAATGCGAATCAGACAGCGCTCGGGAAGATTGATGAACTCGATCCGCCGATCCTGCTGTGCGTAGAACTCATCCGTGCCGTCGTTCATGTTCTCCCAGCTGACGCCGAGCTTGGGTCGCGTGTAATCCTCATAAGCCCGGTAGGGATTGGGCACGACGCGCACCGGCTCTTTGGCCGAACCAGCCGGAGCCAGCAGCACCGCATTGGTGGTGGGCCGGGTGGTAAGCGGGCCCAGACCGCTGCGCGGATCGCCCCAATCGAAGGCCGTCACCGCATAGTAGCGGGGCGCAAGTTTATGCGCGAGAATCTCAAACTGATAGGTCGAGTCATCCATGATGATATCGCCGAAACCCAGATTGCGGCCGACCTGCTTCAGGCAGCCGACGACACCGCCCGCAAACGTATCGCACTGGGCGCCGGCTCGAATCAGCGAGTCGTAGGTTAGCGAATCCACCGGGAAAGTCATCATGGAATCCACTGTGGTCCCCAGCGGATAGCCGGTCGAGAAATAGGCGAAATTCACCTTGTCGAATTCGCCGAGCAGCGAATAGTAGCCGTCCTCGTTGATGTTGCCGCAGTGGATGCGATAGCCCTCGAAATCCTGCCGGCGGGAGAACGGATCCCGATAGGAAGAATCCTCCGAGGAATGCTTCGACCAGCGGAGAATGACCTTGTCTTCCTTCAGCTCATAGCCCAGACCGCCCACATGGCAGTCTCCCGCTTGGGGAATGAGGACCTGCCCGCCGCGATGGGCGGCCGCATTAGCCGTGTTGGGAACGCAATGCAGCAGTGCCGGAATCGGCGGCGGCGGCGGACCCGTGAAGTCGGGGAGACCGTCCCCCATATCCAGTCTTCCGTTCAACGACATCCAGCCCATGTCCCAATAGAGAAGCGTCGGGTGAATGTAGTACATGTCCACCGGGATGATGTCATCCTCGGAGGTGACTCCGGGCAGGTTCGGATTATTGACGGGCGTTGTTAGAATCCCGTCCCGTTCGCCGGCGTCCGGTCCGCGATAGTAGCCGGCCGTTCTCTCCCAGCGCGTGCCCCGGAAAT
>JAHJDG010000043.1 GCA_018812265.1 bacterium
CATCACGGCATGTGTCAAAGACAGAAAGCGGGAACTTACCTCGTCCATTCGCGAGGACAGCTACGAACTCGAACGCCTGTCACTTCAGATGATGCAGCTGGCTCGCAAGCTCGAAACAGACCGTCAAGTGCTGAAGATGTTCGAGCGAGCACCCGACTGGATCAAAGCGAGAGCCACACGGATATTTGTGGATCTGATGAAACTCGTTCCCGGGACGTACACCAGCTTTCGCATTGAAGATACCAGCGTGATCGGTGTGACGCACCCGATTGACATTGAACACGACGGCTGCACTTACCACTTCAATGCCTACGAAGTCGAAGCAGACCTTTGTCAAGGCAAAGTGCGGATATCAGGTGGCACGGAATCGAATGGTTACATTCATCCGCATGTCACTGACGAGTCCACCAATATCTGCTGGGGCAACATCGGCCACTTGGTTCAGCGACTGGTCGGAGAGCTCGATCTGTTTCCACTGTTCCAACTGGTGCACCAGTTTCTGACAACCTACAATGAAGCTGATCCCTATCAACGCATCGAGAAGTGGGATCCCAACTGGATCGACGAAGAAGAGGAAGAAGAACCTTACTGCTCGTGGTGTGATGATTACGGCCACGAGATCTGCGACTGTGATCAGTGCTGGTGGTGTGAACATTGTCAGCAATACGATGATCACGATGAAGAAAATTGCCCGAACCGTCCGAAAGAAGAAGAAAGCGAGGAAGCACATGCAGTGGCCGAAGAACAAGCCGCGTGATCCAGTGCAACTCGGCATTCGCATTCAGATTGACGCGGTCGCCTACCAGAAGTTGATGTGCTGGACGGATGTGGCGCAGGGTGAAGTGTCTTGCCTCGGACTGGTCGAAGAGATCCGCGATGAAAACACCGGTCTGATCACCGCTCTGCGGGTTACTGACTTCTTCCTCGTGAAGCAAGTGTGCAGTGCCGACGAAACGACTATGGATGCACAGGCCGTGGCACAGCTGATTACGGATTTGGAAGCGCAGGGCATAGACTCACGTAAGCTTCGCTGCTGGGCGCACAGCCACGGTACCATGTCCGTGTTCTGGAGCGCGACCGATCACGACTGTATTGACGGTCTGGCTAACGGAGATTACCTGGTCAGTCTCGTCGTCAACAAAAAACGCGACTCAATGTGCCGGCTGGATGTTTACCACCCCGCTCACCTGTTCGTTACAGATATCGTCTGGGAAGTGTATACTCCACTGACTGAGGCTCTGGAAATAGCATGCTTTGACGAGTTCCAAACCAAAGTGTCGGAGTCCCAGTGGATGCGAAGCAACGGCAAGCTGTCGAATACAGAGATCGTCAAAGACCTGCACAGTGCTCGTGATCGCGGTGCGTTGACTCTCGACGAACTTGACGACGAACTGGACTGGCTGGGACTCGAGCGGGGTGATCTTGACGAACAACCCTTTTGAGGAGACACATGAACGACCTGCGTTTTGTCCGGCAGATGGATGCCGTGAACATGAAGCGTCTTACCCATCTGGGCGTCACGATCATCGGCATCGGTGCCATCGGGTCTACTTGTGCTGTCTGGCTCGGCAAAATGGGCTGTGTCGGTATCACCGGATACGATCCCGATCGCATCGAACCTCACAACTGGTCGAACCAGCTGTATCGGGACGATCAGATCGGGATGCCGAAGGCTGAAGCCCTGATCTCCGTCATGGAGCAGTTCGGTGGTCACACGCCCAATGCGATTGCAGTGCCGTATGTGGATCAGCCACTCTCGGAGGTCGTGATCTCGGCTGTGGACAGCATGGAGTCACGGCTCGCGATCTGGAAATCGGTTCGGGAACAGTCGCAGGTGCGTTTGTTCCTGGATGCTCGCATGGGACTCGAGACGCTCATCGTCTGGACGGTGCGACCTCAAGTGCGAGAAGATCGCGTCGCCTATTCGCAGTCACTGGTGCCGGATGACCAGACCCTGCAGGAACCGTGCACGGCACGGACGATTTGCTACACGCCGCTGATGTCGGCATCTATCGTCTGCGACGCGATCAAGAGATACGCGAATGAAGAAGAGATGCCGCGTCGGATAGTGCTCGATCTGGCGACATGGACACTGATGGCGGAGCCGAGATGACTACTCACGAAGCGAAACTCCTCGAGGCTCTTTTGATGGCACTCACTCTCGACTGGAGTGACAACGGAGAGATCTCCGCCGATGCCGTTCGCGACTCCTGCATTCAAGCCGTCGCCGATGTCACCGAACGGAGCTTCGAAGCGATTGTCGCTCTCATCGAAGAGCAAATACACACCACACACTAACAAGGAGACTCATGGATCGAAAGGAAATATGCGCCATCGTCAAAGCCGTCGCCCAAGGCATGCTCAAAGCCTGCGAGACGATGGATGCGGAGGATTCCAATGGGAAGACTTCGTAAGGCTTGTGCGATTGCGAGAGCGGTCTGCCATGTGACAGACCGCGTGTGCGATATTGCTGATCGCAAGGATGACGAAGAGTGATCTTCGCTTGCGTCAGCGGAAAGAGAGCCTCTGCTGTGACGGGGGCTTTTCTTTAGGTTGGCAGGGATGCTTGCTCTGGACAGATCGGTACGGTTTTGATGCACGACACATTGATGGCTGGTGGCATTCAAGGGGCAGCCAGCGTGTGTTATCGTCACCACAGTCCTGCATACAATGAATACATATCTAATGAGTTTCCAATGACATGGAGGTACAATCCCGAAATCTGAACTTGATCTTACTTGCTCATTTTTGGCTTGTAGCGATGGCGCGAAAATCTTCATGACCCGATTGCTCCCTATTGACTTTTGATTATGCACCCGTTATAATGATGACAGAACGCTGGCCGCTTTGTACTGTGGGACGGCACCATGACTATGGGACGGTCTGACTGGCGGCGGACGAATCATCGCGAGAGCGATAACAAGCGAGAAAAAATTGGAAGCCTTGCTGCATGGGTTGCGGCGAGGCTCTGTCCATTTCTAAGGCAAAAAGAATGGGCATGGTGAATAAGACATTGGCAATTGCCTGCGGGCTGATAGGAGTCCTTGCAGGTGTGGCTGGACCTGCCATTGCCCAGCCGCAGGCGCCGATTGAGTGGGGGGAGGTGCGGTGGTTAGGATTTGCCTCTTCGCCGGGCATTATCCAGATCTTGCCTATGGGGGATACGTTGGCGTTCTACGGACTTGGACCACAAGGTAGATGTTACACGTCCTACAGTTACGACAATGGGTTGACCATCAGCGCATGGCGACTCGTGCAGCCACAAGGACAGCTTGACAATTACGCCAACATGGCTGGCTGTGACGGCCATGTCATGCTTGTGCGAACGTTCATTGATCCCAACCCCTGGCAATCTTGGGTTCAACTCAGTTCTGATGGCGGATCGAGCTGGTCGGGAGACACGTTTGGTTT
The DNA here is from genome assembly GCA_018812265.1 of bacterium. Lineage (GTDB taxonomy): Bacteria > Electryoneota > RPQS01 > RPQS01 > RPQS01 > JAHJDG01. The sequence continues at coordinate 3,412 of JAHJDG010000043.1, forward strand.
GACTGGCGGCCATCGTTATTCCTTTCTGTCGGGATGGTTAGGTGCAAGTGTGCGGACGCAGTTGCTCGTTGGGGACTTGGTTCAAATGCGTTGCGCGATTACGCTTGACGCAGGACAGACATGGGCCTCAGAGGTTATTGTACCGGGCGGAGACACTCTTGAAGTCTCGCAGAGCAGTTTCGGCATTACGCGTGGATCAATGATTATCATAGCCCGCCAGCGCTACATCGGCAGTGAGGATTTCCTGCACTACTCCGTGAGCGAGGACTCTGGCGGGTCGTGGTCGCAGATGCAGTTGCTGCCGGGACAACCTAACTCGACAGGATTTCTCTCCAAGTATTGCGCCGTAGCGGACAGATTCTCTCCGGTTTGTATCGTTAGCAGCACTTGGAATCGAGGGATTGAGAATCCTCAGCAAAGATTGTGGATTCACCGCACAGTGGACGGCGGCTCCTCTTGGGAGAGCGCACGGAGCATGACAGACTCCTTAACGGTTAGGCGCAACTCTGAACCGACACTATTTTGCAGAGGCAAACTATTTGGCGTCGCATGGCCAGACGTTCGAGGCACGGAACTTCCGGACCTCCTGTGGAGATTCTCGGCCAATCATGGGCGGAACTGGTATCCGGAGCAAGCCGTGATTTTTGACGTTCGGGGCGTCGAGCACCTGTGGGGCCAGTTTGACGACAACAGCGTGCGAATCTATTGGATCGAGAGGATTGATTCCGCTAGCGGTCCCATAGATGCGCGTGCAATTTGGGGCGCCATGACTCCCGACACAATTCCTCCTGAAGTTGTGCCGCTAGCGTTGCCGCCGGATACCGTTGCTGTTAATGCACAGATACTCTTTCTCGCCGCAATCAGTGACAACGACATGCTTTCTCAAGAACGCCTGCGGGTGTGCAGTGAGACCGACTCTGTCACCGTTCCGATGACTTGGACTGGCACCGACTACATGGCCCTGTGGAGGGTACCGCACGAGGGACGATACTGGTATCGGATTGAAGGCGAAGACTGGTGGGAAAACGTGGGTGGCTATCCGGATTCGAGCTGGGCTATGCTGGTAACACCCGGGTGGGTTGATGCTGTAAACGACCCTTACACCCTTTCGCCTTCAACCTTCAACCTTTCCGTTTATCCCAATCCCTCTAATAGCTGGCCAACTATCCGATTATCCTCCGACTGGCTTATACACGGTCAAGTTACCATCGAAGTCTTCAATTTGCTTGGGCAATCTGTCGGTCACGCTTCCGTAACTGGAAACCACTACGGCAAAATCATCTCAATAAATGAGGTCATGCCAGAACCTGTGAGTTCCGGAATTTATTGGATTCAGGTTCGCAATAATGCCGAGAGTAAGCTCGCCAAGATTTTGCTCCTTCGCTAATGCAAACCTATTCACATTCCTTTTGTGCCATTGTTTCGTAGATCAACTGAGGAACCAACCATGAGTTCTCGATCTGTCACATCTCTTGCCGTTCTAATCCTGCTATTAAAGATTGCGGCAAACGCTCAGCCGGTTCCAACAAGCCTTACTATGCCATTGAATAGCACGGCAACACAGACACAATTTCTGTTCACTTTTAGCTTTCCGCCGTCCCCAAGAGCTGTGTTCTTCAATTCCAAAGATGAACCCACCCGGGTAGTTGGAACCGACTTGTTTCGGTATTTCGTGTATATTTCGGATTTCTCCGGGGCATCGGGAATTGCCGAAGCTATGGCGAATACAGGATTCCCATTTTCCGTAGCCAACTATCCCAACTTGACTGTCCGTGGTGGGTACTTTGATCCATCTGGAGATGGAGTCAGAGATTTTGATGCCATTGATCACTACTTCGGGATTGACTATGATGCTGCTCTTGACTACTATCAGACCTGGAGTTGGGGTCAGACGTCAGTTTTGTCGCCGAGGGTGACTGCCGCGACATGCGGCAACCTTGTCAACGACAATAACTGGGTCGTCGTCGGCTATGACTATACTAGCGGAGGTAATCCGAGCCACTACTGCTCATACATGTATGATATTGGACTCGGCTTCAATCCAATACCGCGTGGAACAATGCCACTTGGTTTGGCCATCTACGACCTGGCTCTGTACGATGAAGACCAGCCACATGGACTAATAGCTGTTGCCACGCAGGACATAGGCGTTGAACCGCCCGTCCCACCCCTAATCAGCGGATATGTTATAACAGAGGCTTTGTACTGGGTCAGTGACATGACCGCCGCCAATCCTGTTTGGAACCGATTCGTAATAAGCACAGACGAGATACGTAATCTGCAAATTTCGTTGTCGGGTAGCATGTTACGTGCTGTCGGTCTAAATAGCTCAACCGACCGTTTTGTCACCTTCAGAGCCCGGTTTGAAGACTACTCCCTCGTAGATTGGCAAGAGATTCCCACAGCAACCAATCTTCCAGATGGGAGCATCCCCTATGACATCCAGATCCTAGATCTAATAGCCGATCAGGCAACAATCTTGACAGCCACGAGCAGTGGCCTTTTCAAGTCGACAGATGATGGAGTACATTGGCAAGCTGAGAACCCCCAATTGGGGATTCGAACGCCCTCTTTTCGTCATATAGCCTTAGCTCAGGATCACCACTTTGTCAGCGTGGCAGGCTGGCAAGCCAGCTACATCGGAGAAGCCAATAATGACTGGGACTTCTCGTGGAGAGAGATTCACTACGAACCGACACTATACCAGCATTGGTGCCGCGCCTGGTCATGCGTGGGAACAATTGCGACGGAGGACATGATAAATGTGGCGCTGATTGACCATTCCACCGATGAGTTTTTCCCGGATGAGCAACCGGTGGTGGTGCAGGTGCAGCCAAACTTCGGCGCATCTCAGTCGCAGAAGACAGTCTATCTGGGCAGTCAAGACGAAGGAACGCGTCCTTTTCTCTTGGGCACGTCTGTCCCGGCCGTGGTATTCAACCGTGAAGGGCCGGAGGGGCCGGTTGTCCTGGAAGCCGAACCGCCCGATTATCTGACGTGGACTGCGAATCCGCTTTATGACGAGCCGACGGATCCTCCGGCATCGGTATATGTCGTTGTCTCGTCGCGATACGGCAACTATATCGCATTCGATCAGACACAGAGCGGATCTCCATTGAATCGTTTGTGGCGAGATCTTGGAGAAGGTTGGGAACGTGCAGACGCATCAGGGATTCTGCCAGAGATGTTCTTTGGACATCTTGCCGCTTCGGATGATGCGCTATTCTACCTCTGGCCGGGGGGTGGTCAGCATTTATATATCTCCACGGATCAAGGAACGAATTTCACCGAGATGCTGCATGATATCGGTTTCGACGTCGTTTCCAGCATGTCAGTGGGCGAACGGGCCGAAATGCCACTCTATATTGGAGACCATCTGAACAACACCGGCCGCATCATCTGCCGCTACCGGCATCCACTCGACGAGAATTGGTACGCGGCGCCGATCTCTTACGGTACTGTCTTGGACGTTGTGGCGGATCCTTGTGTCCCGTGGTTACTATGGGCCCGGGTAAATGAGCCGGGTAACAATCGTGAGACCATTCGGATGTACTACTATTTCCCAACAGAACCGCCGAATGTTTCTCTCGGCGACGCTAAATGGTGGGTTCCCGATGGTTCGCACGCCGGTGAATACTCAGTCCGGGACATTCGGGTGTCTGCGCTGGATGAGCATCGGCGGATTATGGACGTAACGCTTCAGACACCGAATTCAAACGATGCGGATGTTGATCATACCGTTGTGAAGCGTTGGGACTTCAACGTCCCCGGTACACTTCCTCCTTACTTGCCTTCCACGACGGCAGGCACGTGGTTGCTGGCGGGTGATGTGGTGATTCCGGCGGAACACACCGTCACTATTGAACCCGGTACGGTTCTGCTCTGCGCTCCAATGGCTAAGCTGATTGTGGAGGGAAGTTTAATTGTCAATGGCAACGTGGAGAAGGAAGTTGTGTTCAAGAGAGTTGCACAAGACCAATCGGATGCTTGGGAAGGTCTCTATGTGGAAGGAGATTGCGAGCTGAACTACTGCACGATTGAGGGCGCCTCGATTGGCATCGAGAGCCACAAGGCGGTATCGCTGGAGATGGATCATTGCACGGTGCGGGACTGCGGGGTGGGGTTTTATGCCTATCAACCGGCAGGATCGGCCGAGCCGCAGATCAGCTATTGTACGTTCATGGGTAACGACCACGAGGGGATTTCGCTCTTAGAAACGGCCGGCGCGGCCATCACCAATTGTGAGATTACGGGCAACGGCGACACCGGCATTCTGCTGGTAGACTCCTACGCCAAGCTGGTCGAGAATCGAGTTCGCGAGAACGGCTATCCGGAGTCATACTACGGACTCGAGTGTTTTGGAAGCTCGCCGGTTCTCTACTGCAATGAGTTCGAGAACAACATGAAGGGCGAGGTTGCGCTGTTCAACCAAAGCTATCCCGTCCTGTGGAACAACAACGGCGCAGGCGGCGGCAACAACACATTTCTGAACGACAGCAAGACTTTAGTCACGATGTATGACTCCTATCCGTTGTTGATGAAAGGCGAGAACAACTTCTACCTGGGAACTCAGGGATACTTCTTGGCGGACATGTCGGCCAAGCCCACTGCGCAAGACATCAGCGGCAACTACTGGAACCCGTCGCTGTCGCTAAGTCTGCTCTATCCTCCCGATCCTGACGTATGGAAATGGTGGAGCACGAATCCCACATCGAGCTCGTGTGGGAGTGGAATTCTGGACTTCGAGGGCGGTCCTGAGGAGCTCTTTGAGCAAGGATTCTATGCGGAGATGAATGATAATCCCGAGCAAGCAGAAGCGTCCTATACGAGCCTCTTGACCACCTATCCCGACAGCACGCTGGCACTGGCGGCGGCGGCGCGGCTGTTCGAATTGAGTCGGCAGGCAGACTCGTCGCATGCCAACCTGCAAGACTATCTGTTCACTCTCGCTGAGACGCACGCCGAGGACACGGTTCTGGCGAAGTCGCTGCGGGCGGTGGCAACACGGCTGTGGGTGCAAGAGCACATCTACGGCAATCCGCTGGACTACTATACGGGGATCATGAACGATCCTCCGACGGAAGTGGATTCCGTGTTTGCTGCCTTGGATCATGCGGTGACGACTCTCGTGCAGCAATACGAAGAAGGTGGCGGCGGTGGTTTGGATTGTGCCGGGCCGACGGTCTCCGTTTCGTCCCTGCGGACTCTGCGGAGCGAAGTCGGGACTGCCCTTCCCGAGGCTCCCTTGAACGAGCACGAGGGATATTCGTTGCCACCGAGCGACTATGTACTGGAGCAGAACTATCCCAATCCGTTCAACGCCATGACGACCATTCGGTACTATCTCCCCGAGGAGACTCGGGTGCAGGTTGCGCTGTACAATCTGATGGGTCAGAAGGTGGCCGATCTCGTGGACGACGTGCAACCGACCGGCTATCATACAGTCAACTGGAACGCGGTTGCTCTGGCATCCGGCGTCTACGTCTATCAGCTTAAGGCCGGAAAGTTCAGCGATGCGAAAAAGATGGTGCTGATTCGGTAGAAGCGAGTTCGTGATTCACGAAAGAAGCCGGTGAGTTCATCATCGGCTTTTTCTTTGTTCTCTGATCGAACACTTCGCCCGCTTTTTTAGAATGGTTAGGGGGTTTTTGTCCCGATCAGACTGGTCTTCCGGCAGAAATCCTGCATGAAGGGATGGAAACGGGTTGGATAGTGGATTGTCTGTAACTACTCCTCGATGGCGAAATCGGAATCAATCCCGGCATCCGAACGGTCGGACAGGGATGCGGACAGCGATGACATCTATGACATCTCATGACAAAGCGCCGCTTTTTTGCGCCTCCCGAGGATGAGTAATAACAATCACTTGCAACCCCAATGACACAAATGACACAAATGACACCTTTCCGGCAACTTTGTTTTTCTGGGAGCCTGCGGGACTCTTCCCGTACTGACTTCCTGAATTTCAAACACAAAAGGTAGTGTCATAAGTGTCATAGGCGTCATGGAGGGTTGTAAGGTATTGTTTTGTGGGGATTTGGGCGATGACACTTTTTCAGGATGTCACCGCCCGATTTGTCATTTGTGTCATTCGAAAATGCGTGTATCGCTGGAAATCGAAGGCACCTCCAGAATCGCATTTCTTAATGCTGTGGAATCCATTACTTCTTCTACTGGCAATCCACCGCTGTCGGTCGCCGTGTAGTAATCTGGACTACGCAGAATTTGATATCCTAACCGCTGATTGCTAATTCGGTGATTGTTCCTGTGCGACAACACGCCTTGATCCTGCAGGGCAGTGATGTACGCCTTGTAGTTGGCAATGCCTTTGAAGTTCAGCTTCTGAATCAGTTCACGCAGATCCTGTTGTTGGACGAATAAACTGCCATCCACAGCTATCGGCGAGAAGTAAATTGTTTTGTGGTAGGGTGTGCTGGTATCCACACGATGAATACCACAAACCAGATGCTGGGCCAGTTCTTCCGCTTCCATTTCGATCAGGCTTTTGCTGGATCCGAACAGCTTGCGGGCTAAGTCTGTGATCGGTGTATCCAGGGCATATCTGCTACTGATGCCACCTGACAATCGCCAGGTTTCATAGCGCTTCTTCAGTTCCGTGCGTACATAGTACCCCAGCCTTGCCCGAAGTTTGTCGAACAATTCCCGGTCAATTTTGTCTACTGGCACGGCAGGACAGGCATAGATGAAGAAGTTGTTTGTCTTCGACGAATCCGGTTCTTCCCGCCAGTGCAGGGCAATCGGTCTCGGATCGTTTGTTGCGAAAATGAATTTTGTATTGTTACGAACATAGTACTGCCGAATGTGCTTTTCATTGACTTTGACTGTTCGGTTACCGGTCAGACGCTTGATTTCCGCATACTGGGTGGGCTTTTCGGAATTCCGATTTTCATCGATGAATACAAGCTTCTTGACTGCGAAGTCATTGAACTGTTCCTTGTCGCCGTCCCAAGTGCTTTTCAGCGACGGGAAGATATCTCCGACCAAGTCAGCGAATGTGTTCTTGCCGCAGCTTCTGGGACCTGTCAGCACAATGACAGGCAGGCTGACATAGTTCGTGAATGCGTACAACGCCATCCAGTCTTTGATGAAACCTGAATCCCTGCCGAACATAGTATCCAGAAAGTTGTCAATCAGACTGTTGTCCTGGACTTGGACAGGCACGGCGGGGAACTTGAATACTACAGCATTGTCCTGACCACGCAGTTCATAACCCAGTTTATCGAAGTCAGCGCTCCCGATGCGGTTGATAGTGAAGCTGTCGCCGATAAAGCGACGCCTGGGATCGTTCATCACCTTCTGGCAGGCATAAGTCCATTCTTCATTGGTGCGGAAGTTAACCGCTTTCAGCTTTTCGTGACTGATGAATCTATCCCCTTTCATTTCCACCCGCAGCAGATCGCCGTTGTAGGTGAAGAGTTCGGGAGAATCGGGATGTTCCCAGTAGCTTCGATTGCACTGGCCGCAGTGCAGATAAGCGAAGTGGAAGGTGTTGGCACGGATAGTGGCACTACCGTGATCGCAGATTGGACATACGGCTGCAATAGTACAACCTTCGTCTTTGGCCTTATGCTTCAGTTCAGCGAATGGCACTGCGGATTTCATGCCGTTGTCATCTACGATAATCCAGTCATCGTGTTCCAGATAGATGTCCGGATTCTTGTTGCTGGGGAACAGTGATTTTCTGTTCTGTATTCTTCCGATCTTCGCCCAGCCTGCCGGTGCCAAGGGTGCCATGGGCACTTCACCCGGCCATCCCCGTCGCACAATTTCTTGATACCCCATCGGACCGCTCGACGCCAGTGCGTGCTCGATCTTGGCATCGGTTTCCGCGGGATCATATCGTTCCGCCACGGGATCCTGTTTGCTGATAGCATGGATCAATTCGCATCCCCCATCGAAGCGACACAAGTTACTGATCATCGCATACCACAGCGGTTCAGGCAGTCCCGCATTAGCATTCTGCTGGCACCACGGAATGAAGCGGTCGAGCTTCAGCATGCGATCCAGTTCTTCCTTGGTGTTTAGTTCTTCGGGTGGAGCATACGCAACGACTGCATGCTCCACCGCATTGTCAGACATCTCGCTGATGTCAATATCAAAATATCGTCCTGCGTCATTCACGTCCAGAATAAATTCCGCATCCAGTTCCTGGGTATGCGGAAAATACTTGCGAGCAGGATCGGCACATGCCGGATCAACCTGGGGATACATCTGTTGTAGCTTGCGATACACCTGTCTGCATTCCGCCGCCGTTACAAATCGTAACGGTCCTGGTGCAAACGGCAGAATCACCCGGAATCTGTCGCCCTTCGGTTCCTTGACCTGATGCGAAGCACTGGTGTGCAGTATGTGATGGTACCCGGAGAACAGTTCACGGGCTTGATCGATGGACATCGATCCATCGAAGTCCAGGGTGACGCCGGTCATGCCGATGTAGCTATCGTTGGAACAGGTGCTGTTCCAGACATTGGTCGAGTAGTTCCTGCTGGTGAAGATTTGCTTCCGCTGGTTTTCGTCTGTAGTATCTAGGCTAAGCGTTTCAAACACCGTAATCTTGCCGCCTTCGGCTTTGCTGTGAACGGTCTGTTTCGAGACCGATAGCGTAATATTAAAACTATCTTGCTGTGTTATAATTGAGTTTTCCAAGCCGATGTTCATACACATTCCTCCGGTTTTCATAAATCAGGGCCTTTAACATCTTCGAAGCGGCTACGAACTGCTGGACATTCACGGTAGCGGTGGCGCGGTAAAAAGCGGCCTCCAGCTGCCGAGCCAGTTCATTGTCTTCGAAATCGAACCACATTTGGTTGAGATTATCAGTTTCGTAGTCGATTAGTTTGATGTTGTTGGCAGACAGCAGCGCCGCCAGTCCAAAGTCTTTGGTTTTCATGCTTGATCTCCTGGGTTGTTGTTCTCGCTATTTCGATTATTGTCGCTTATCTGAAGTTTGTTGTGTTTAGGTTTCGGCTCATAAATTGGATAGCCGGGGCGAACGCGCGCGACACTACGAAGAACCCCGTTTATTCGCTTGAGGTGGGTTCTTACTCCGCCATCAGGCGTCTTATACGCGCCATCAATGAATAAGCAAACCGTATAGGCATCATAATCATCTCTTCTGGGCAGATTCCCGAAGTCAGTAATATCACGCGGGTTTTGGGGGAGCGGTGTCCACGGAAGGGAAATTGCCTTGCATTTTTCCATCACTCTTTTTGCGATATACCGCTGACAAGAGCGCGACCAGTCGAGGATAATTCCACGATAATTGAAGACCGCGCGAAATGTAGCCGTGGGAGCGAATGGAAATGGCCATTTGCCGTCCCAGAAGAAATAGTACTTGTCGTAGAGATGATAGAACTCGTAGCCTGCTTCGATGAGTTTGTTATAAATCTTTTCCACCTCGGCATCCATGTCGGTGGGATCGTCTTGAGGTGAATAAATGTACTCTGTTTCCATAAGTGATACTCCTTTGTTTAGAATGGAAAGTAAAAAAATCGACTGAACCTGTGAAGATCCAGTCGTTGAAAATTGATGTGATTGCTGTGCGGTGTTATTCCGCCATCATCATTTTATCTACATGGCATCTTCATTAGGTCGTCTTTTTCTTTCGTCTGTCGTCCCAGGCTGTATCCCGAAAAAACCGGAAAACAGCCTGATTCGTCGTGGTTTTTCGTGTTTAGTCTTTAGTAATGCGGTTTTCAGTATGCCATGCCTATAATATAACAAAACATTACCATCATTGCAAGTATTTGGTGAAAAAAGTTTATCGAGCGTTATTCATCAAGGCATTGTATTTTATGCTGATACAAATATCGCTTATCCCCTCCCCAAAAAAATCTTTGCCCAGACTGATAAAGCTTAAACCGCTTCCCGAAAATATCGTTTTCCGAGCGAAATCCGGTTGATTCAGGGCGATTTCTTGGGTAGATTCTCCCATTCATCGCACCACAATTTTCCGCAACTCAGGAGTGTTTTCCCATGCCGGGTATTCTCACCGAAGGACAATCGAAACTGATTCCCATTTCCTGGGGACCCGAACGCGAAATCAATCTGTTTATTCCGGGTCTGGAAACCCTCGACGACCGCGAACAACTCGACGGTCTGGTTCACCGGATTTTGAGAGCCCGACCGCGCGGAAAAGTGTACCTGCTTTTCTGGCGTGTATTTCACGGGTGGGAGTCTGCTCTCTCCGTTCCCCAGTATGCTCAACCGGGAAAACGCCGAAAACAACCTTCGTTTCTGCCCTGTGGAGAATTTGATGTACCGACTTACGCGCATCTCGCTCTGAAACTCGCGCGCTACCCCGGTGCACGATCTTATGCCGAAGAGCTGGGCTGGTCACTCAAGCAGCGGCTGTCGCGAGAGCCGATCTTCAAACGACTCCCCATCAATCTCATCGGCTATTCACTGGGAGCGCGGGTGATCCACTACGCGCTCGCGGTCAGCACCTGGGATGAGTTCCGGATCCAGGATTGTGTTATGCTGGCCGGAGCGACGCCCGCCGATCCCGACGATGAAGCGCTCGATTGGAATGTCTGCGCCTCCGAAATCCACGGCCGGATTTACAACGGTTATTCGACTCAGGACTCCGCCCTGCCCTGGATTGCCTCCGATGCCGTTGGCAACAGCGCTATTCGAGTCCGCAATCCCAAGATCGTCAATCACAACTTCCGTTCATTCGATCACGGCGACTACTGGGACAAGCTCGAAGTCGTGCTGTCCGAACTCTGGCCGCGGTTCCGGCAATCCAAGAATGCACTCGTCACCAGGCGCCACGAAATTAGTTGCCCGCACTGCAAGACGACGCTGTATGTCGGCAATGACAGCCACTATGTCTGCCAAGCCTGCGAGCTGTCCTTCGAGCTTCGCGACGGCTACCTGCACTACCTCCCGCATTACGATGTGGAGTGTCCGCACTGCCATCTCGAGCTCAGTCCGCAGCCGGACGGTGAATATGCCTGTGAACGATGCGAGGGCGGGTTTGAAGTCCGTAAGGGAGATGTCTACTACTATCCTGCGAAGGAATAATCAGAGCGTCACGCGCGAATGCAAGACCGCCCGTGCGCCGTCTGTGGCTCACTCATCCTCAGCGATCTCGCACTGCGTCCAAAAGTGCTGAGCCCAGACGGGCCGAGAGCCGCGCGAGAGTAGTTCTGGAGGGCGCGGGCTCTGAGTCTATCCTCTTGAATATCAGGAAGATGCTGATCTGGCCCGAGACCACGCCTCTCCCCTTCTCTCTGGAAAACAGCACCTTGCGTCTCACCGCAGACTCGCCCTCCCGCCCCGAATCGCCGGGAGATCGCCCCGTACAGATCAGCAAGTTTACATGCTGAGACCCGATGGAACAACAAGCCCCGCGACAAAGCCCCCTCCATCTCCCGCAGGACACTGTCTCCAGACGCGATCCCAATTGCTCAAGGAAGCCTGACATCCGAGGGGGAATCCATCAGGGCACCGAAAACTCTTGCCATTCGGCTTGATCCGTTGTAAATTGAGATTTGGTGGACTTTCTCCTTCCCCGCCTTCCGGCAGCCCACCAAGATACGGTCGCACTACCCTCTTCCATCTGGAGACCTATCCAGCTATGTGCGGGCCAATAACGATTGCAGCAGGGCCTTTCCAACCTCGCAAATTCGTAGGTACGCTGCCTTCCGAGTTCTCTACCTATTTCCGCAATAACATCATGCCGACCGAATCCGTTGCCACACGACTATGCAACGGACACTGTCCCTTTCGCCAGATTATCCAGGGAATAATGCAGTTGTGGTTAAACGAATCCAAGGCGACCACCGGCTCTGATGACCTACCGAAGCCAGATTAGGCGTTACCAGTTTGAGTAGCTTTCGCGAGACTTGCAGCCGACCGAGAAGCAAAATGTTTGTAGCCATTCTTTTCCTAGCGTTCATTTTTTTCATTTGGATATTGTTACACGCTGACAAGCAGAAGCGTGAACAACAACATCGGAATGCTGCAATGACATCTACTCCAACCATTACCTTCACCTATGGAATCGGTAGATCCCGTCAAGTCGACAGTGGTGCCAAATTAGAATGGGCTGGAGAAGGTAGTCGAATTGACATCGGTGGTTATTCGCTACTTGATCCTCTGACATATTTCTCAAAGACACGCCCCAATATTGACGAGGCATCATGCATTGATCTTTCTCTGCCGGTCGGCAAATCAATCCGCGAGGCCGTTGGCAGTCTCGGTTACTGGCCATCCTATGAGCGGCTTACCAGTGATCAAAGAGCAACATATCTTCAGTGGTTATCGAAGAATCGGAAGGAGATAGTATACGACGTTGGCTACGCCTTCATTTATTACTATGGGCTAGAGCGACGATTTCTAGTCGATAACCAGGACTGCGCACCAGTCCTTAATGAAGTCCTACGAATGCGAGAAGACTACCTTGGATCTGGATCATTCCAACACTATTCTACGTCCTTTCTGACTTATGCAGCACTTAGGCTTCGAAATCAAGATTTGAATATTGAGTATATGGACATGATAGCCACAATAGCACGCGACAACCTGTCAGAAGACTTGTTGGCTGTCGTATTAGGCTGGCATCATATTCTAAGGTGCCCAATGCCGGCAGCTTTGGCGATGCGGGTAGCCCAGTGGGATTCGCGGGCGGTCCACAGTGTCGTGCTAGAACGTGTCCCCGATCAGTTTCATGAGCTATTTGCGGAGAAATATTCGAAGCGATACGATGGCGGTCTAGTGTTAGATGCAGGCAAGCGGCAGAAGGTGATTTCTTATAATCCTGCCAGTGCGTCATTGCGGGGCATTTCCATTCCCGTACAGACTATCCCCGATGTTCTGGTGCTTACCAGTCAGATAAAACCACTAGTTCAGCTATGGAATGAATGTGTTGAGGAACTCCGTCCCCTCAACCGTATCGCAGCGTCTGGAGGTAACTTGTCGTCACGGGAGGCCTATGAGGCTTTGCCGGACGATCTGCGACGAAAAACTGATCATCCCGATGCAGGAAAGTGGACAGAGGTACTCAAGCCTCATATTGGTGATGACGGCATTGCACTGATAGAAATATCCAAATTAGCACCGCTGCTTGAAATTGCGGCTCGTGACAAACTGACCATGAAGCAGTCAAGGGACTTGGCAGATACCGCCCAGCACGTTGGATATGTCATAGAACCGGACGGGCGGATTCTGAGCACCGCTTATCACTGGGATTCACTGGTTTCTCTGTTTCATGACGAAGAAATCCTTTCCAAACCGATCGATCCTCGATTCAAAGCTGCCTCATTAGTCTTACAACTTGGATTATGGATCGCCGCTGCTGACGGCACTGCGGATGAACAGGAGCTACGAGTTCTGACTTCCTTCATTAGCGGCATTTTCGATCTTGCGCCGCATGAGGGCCGCAGACTGGAGATGCACAAGAAAGTGCTCCTTGTTCGTCCCAGCGAACCGGGGAGTCAAGGCAAACGTATTCAACAAGTACTGAACGATGATCAGCGCGAGAAGCTTGGAGAGCTCCTCGTTGCCATTGCCGCGGCAACAAGTGGGGTCGATGAAAGCGAGTGGCGAACGCTTCGCAAAGCCTACCGCTCGCTAGGTATACCGGTTGAACGCCTCGATGCGTTGATAGAATCACTTATTCCTGACCAGGATGAGCTTGTGACAGTTCGTCCGCCAACTCCTGGGCTTCCCGGAGAACCCATACCCGTTCGTCGGCATGCCCAGGCTGTGCCAATTGTGCACTTAAATGCCGATAGGCTGCGTGCCATTTTGGCGAACACTCGAGAGGTTACGGCTGTGCTTGCCGGCGTTTTTGCAGAAGAAGAGACCGTCGAATCGGTTTCGATCCACACAATGACCGCCCCGATAGCCATGAGCATAGAATACCCAGGGCTTGCGCCGAGATATCATTCCTTGCTCAAAGAGATTCTGGAAAAGGACAATTGGACTTCGTCTGACTTTGCGGGTGTCATCGCGAAGCATGGACTGATGCGTGTAGATGTGGTTGAGAGACTCAATCTCTGGTCGGACGAAGTATTGGGAGATTTCCTGATTATCGAAGATCACGAAATGGTTCACATTCAAACAACACTTCTGGATGCCACATCATGAGCCCTAAGATCAAACCACGCGAACGGGATGCTATTGTTCAGTCGCTCCGCTCCGGCGTAGTACCCCGTATCGGCCTGCAGCATATACAGGTTGGACGCGCTGCTGAGGTAAAGGCAATGCTTGCCGATCTTGAGCGGATCAAAGATGGCGCAGCATCGGTTCGTTTCGTCGTTGGCCGTTTCGGATCCGGCAAGAGCTTCTTTCTCAATCTTGTTCGCGCAGTCGCCTTCGAGAAGCGGTTCGTCGTAGTCCAAGCCGACATCACAACTGAGCGTCGACTCCAAGGCAGCAGCGGCCACGCACGGGCCCTCTATAACGAACTCATGCGAAACATGGCAACACGCGCGAAACCTGAAGGAGGAGCACTGGAAGCTGTCGTTGCCGGCTTCGTAGCCAATATTGAACATGAACTGAACAAAGACGAGATGGATTTGCAAATCGCTATTAGCAGCAGGTTGGAGCCGTTGATGGAGATGGTTCACTGTTACGATTTCATCAAGGCTATTCAATCTTACGCGGATGGATATGCAACTCAAAATGAGGACAAAAAACAAGCTGCGCTCCGCTGGCTGCGGGCAGAGTATTCGACTAAGACAGATGCAAAGCGCGATCTGGGAACAAGTACGATCATTGACGATGACAATATCTACGACTATTTAAAAGTGCTGGCACGCTTCGTATCCCAGGCGGTATACGCCGGCTTAGTCGTGAATATTGACGAACTCGTAGTACTGTCCACGCGCTTGAATCATGTACAGGCGCGTACTGCCAATTACGAAATGATTCTACGAATCGTCAATGATTGCCTGCAGGGCAATGCCTCAAATATCGGCTTTCTTTTCGCGGGGACTGATTCGTGTCTGGAGGACCGACGGCGTGGATTATTCAGTTATGAAGCACTGCAAACGCGTCTCGGTGGTCCCACGCAAATTGCCGGATATACAGATTACTCTCATCCGGTGCTCAGGCTTCAGTCCTTGACTCCCGAAGAACTATTTGTCCTACTGCTCAACATTCGACGGGTCTTTGCTTCTGGTGACGACAACAAGAACTTAGTGGACGACGACCAGATTAGGGCATTCATGATTGATTGTGCGAAGCGGCTCGGAGCTGAGTATTTCACCACGCCGCGTGATGTAGTCAAGCGGTTTACCTCCGTGTTGAGCATTCTGGAACAGAATCCTGGGGCAAAATTCGCCGAGCTTGTCGAATCAGTTCCACTAGAACACAGCGAGGAAGCTTCTCTTGTTTCTTCAGAAGAATCGCCCGATGGAGATGATGACCTTGCAAATTTCAAACTCTGAACATTCACCACAACAGACGTTCGATCTTCTGCATCGTGACATACAGGAACAGCTCTACCGTATGGAATGGACCGAGTTGCGCCCTGTCCAAGTCCAAGCCATTCGTGCCATTCTCCAAGGCAATCTGGATATTATCATCACAGCACCGACTGCGGGTGGCAAGACAGAAGCAGCCTTTCTTCCCATCCTATCTCATATTCTTGACTTGCCATGCACAGGCCTGCGGTCGATGTACATCGGTCCCCTAAAGGCCTTGATTAACGACCAATTCCAACGTCTGGAAGACATCTGTGAGCACACGGGAATTCCTGTTCACCGCTGGCACGGTGATGTGAGCATGACTCATAAACGGAGTTTCCTGGATAATCCTTCCGGGGTACTGTTGATAACTCCAGAGTCTCTTGAGGCCATGTTTGTGAATCGTGCCGACAGGCTAGGAGTACTTTTCAGCGGCCTTGATTTCATCGTGATTGACGAACTCCACAGTTTTTTTGGGAGTGAGCGTGGAGCCCATCTGCGAAGTTTGATGTCGAGAGTTAGCCGATACTGCTCGAAAACACCGCGATTGGTTGCGCTTTCAGCGACGCTAGGAGACCTGAGGCTTGCCTGCTCATGGCTCAAACAAAAGGAAGCGTCCGGCATTGAAATTGTCCAGGATAAGGGTGGAGAAAGGGAGATCCGGCTTGGTGTACGAGCGTATGGACAAATCGCACATCAATCGCTGACCGAAGGTGAAAATCAGGACGAGGAGGACAATCTTCCGAACGAGCGGCTGGTTAGTGACCTATTCCGGCATTTTCACGGCAAGAAAGCCCTCGTCTTTGGCAATCAGAAATCGAGGATAGAACTCTACGCCGATGCTGTGAAAACCGAAACTGCCCGTCGAGGCGAGCATGACAACTTTCTTGTTCATCATGGCTCGTTAGGAAGACTTGAGCGGGAAGATGCTGAAGATGAACTTCGTTCTGATCGCCGCGTAGCAGTATTCTGTTCGAGCACCCTGGAGCTTGGTATAGATATTGGTCCCGTTGAGGTTGTAGGTCAATTAGGCTGTCTACCATCGGTTAATTCGCTACTTCAGCGGTTGGGGAGAAGTGGACGGCGCAAGGAGCATCCTGCCACCATGCGACTCTATTGCGAGGTCCAGGAACGGAGGGACTCTCCGCTTCCTGATCGGTTGTGTCTCGATCTGGTGGAGTTATGCGCAATGTGTCAACTTGCCATTCACGGATGGTGCGAACCTCCACCGCTGAACAAGATGCATCTGTCCACGTTGGTACATCAAATACTTGCTTTGATCGTCGAGCGTGGCGGAATACACACACCGGAACTGTACGCAGATCTGGTATTGCATGGGGCCTTTCCAGGGCTGTCCGAGTCCCAATTCGCTATGCTCTTACGAGATATGGGAACGCACGAATTGATTGAACAGGATGACACCCGGCTCTTAATTCTTGGTCGTATTGGGGAACGGCTAGCAAGGCATTATAGTTTCTATTCTGTCTTCCAGACTCCCGTCGAATTCGATGTCAAACACGAACATAGAACTATTGGAAGTGTCGCCTACACACCTAGCCCTGACGCTTCACAATACTTGATACTCTCTGGAAAGCGTTGGCAGATAACTTCAGTCGATCAGGAAGCGCATGTGCTCCATGTGGTGCCGTCTCGCGGGAAGCGGGCTCCAACATTTTCATCCGGTTCAAAATGGGAACTGGACGACATGGTTACACAAATGATGCAAACGATTCTGGCATCCAATGAAGAACTGAAATTCTGTGATGCCAATGCCTCCATGTACATTAACCGGGCACGCCAAGAAGCTCGCAGCGCAAATATAATCGACAAGTCGTTGTCTGTTGAAGGAAAGAAGATATTATGGTTTACCTGGCGGGGCTCGCGCGTCAACCGAACCCTTCTTCTTATCATGAAAAGCCTTAAGCTGACATGTGACGATTCCTATCCCGGACTACTGATATTTGACTCATGCGATCCCCAAAGATTGCTTAATATACTCCGTTCCGTTGACGTTCGATCACTAAGTATTGAATCACTTGCAGCACACCAGCCAAGAGTTGCGACAGAGAAGTACGATATGTACATGCCAGAGGAATTGTGGCGGTATCAGTATTCCGTTAACAGCCTTGACATTGAAGGAGCTGCGATTGCCTCCTCTGAACTCCTGGCAAACTCATAGAGGCAGCATATGAGAAATCTGATGCATAATCTGTACTTGATTCTGGAAGATTCTTCCTCCCAATATGGTCGTTGGTTTGCTGGGTTCATTTCAACGCTGATACTGTTGAACATACTTGAAGTCATGTTGGAAACTGTCCCAGGGAAATCGGCTCTGTGGGAAGTTTGGCTCGCCCGGTTCGAGGTGTTTTCTGTGCTGGTATTCACTATTGAGTACTTGTTGCGTCTATGGGTGTGCACGCTTAATCCTAGGTACGAGCGCAAGATCGTCGGACGCATTAGGTATGCACTTGTTCCGATCACCTTTGTAGATCTACTGGCCATTCTGCCGTTCTATCTTCCCCTTGCCTTTCCTCTGGATCTTCGTGTGCTTCGTTTGTTGCGGCTTTTTCGCTTTCTCCGTCTTATCAAGATCGCGCGTTATTCGGACGCCTTGCGTCTCATCACCAAAGTAATAAGAGGGAAACGGGAGGAACTACTGCTCGTTGTATTCGTTTGTGCCGTCCTACTTATCTTCTCGTCAACCTTGCTTTATTACGTCGAGCATGAAGCACAACCTGAAGAGTTCTCCAGTATTCCGGCATCGTTGTGGTGGGGCGTTGTGACAGTGACTACTGTGGGCTATGGAGATATCTATCCAATTACCATTGCCGGAAAGATCATTGCTTCTATCTTCGCTGTCATCGGCATCGCGCTGTTCGCATTGCCAGCAGGCGTTCTGGCAGGTGGATTCGCAGAGGAGGTCAAGACAAAGAAAAATGCTAGCGAAACGTGCCCGCATTGCGGAGCGAGTCTATCTGAGTAATGATTTTCAGTGTACGCAGGTTCGTCGGGTATGGATTGTTAGGCAGAGAATTATTCACCTTCATTACTGTCATAGCAAGCGGTGGCGGACCAGAACAAAGCAAGGGTGTTTGAGGCAGGCATTTGCTCATTGTGGCAATAGGCGCTTCGCTGGGCAAAGTGGCCCTGACACATGAGCGGTGTTCGGCGAACCAACAGATTACTGGAATCAAGTTTCATTCGGGGATCGTCCCTGAGTATGGTTTCTGGTGGACGCGAAGTCTCGGCAGCGCCTTTCGGGCGGCAGCACCACAGGCGACTCTCCCTATCATCAACCAGCGCCGTATTGGTCAGTTTATCATCAGCTACCCTTCACAATCGGAGCAGCGTCGTATCGTCGCGTGTCTTGACGATCTGCAATCCAAGGTGAATGCTTTGGAGAAGCTGCAAGCCGACACTGCCGCCGAACTCGACGCCCTCTCCCCTCCATCCTCGACAAAGCGTTCAAGGGGAATCATAGTTCATGTCAATCGATATTCTTGCTACTGGAGTGGTAACCATAGTTGCTGCTGCGACCGGATGGTTGCTCAACGAGCTAAGTTCCTGGTTCAAGTTGCAGCAAGAAGATCGGGCGGACGGATTAGCGATCACTTATACTGTTATGCGCTGGCATTCTATCACTTTCAACGGAGCTCAGTGAATTGCACATTCGTTGCTTTCATATTGCACAAGATTCCAGCGTAGCAGATTGGTGTTAAGTGCAACATTACAGGGGCAGTGTTTATGCGACTGAGACAACTTCAAATCCGGAACTTTCGTAAGATCGAGGATTTGACAATCGATTTTCCGAAGGGGCTCAGCGTGCTCGTTGGTGAGAACAACTCAGGAAAGACGGCGATTATCGATGCCCTGCGTCTCATGCTTTTCCCAGCTCGCGAAATCGATGCACTTCGACTCAATGAAGACGACTTCAGAGGTGGCACGGACTATACTCCCATAGAGATTTCTTGTACCTTCACGGGCCTCAAAGATGAGGACGAAGTCTATTTCAAGGAGTGTCTGGTTGATATAGGCGATG
>JAHJDG010000044.1 GCA_018812265.1 bacterium
ATGCGTGATTTCTCCCGGTGGTGACTCTCCAGAGTCACCCCTCCACCACCTTGCTGACCGGACGGGGGCCTCTGGAGAGACCCCACGGGGATACAAATTCCCGTCTGTTGTTTTTGAGATGAGTTCTTGATAATTCATTCACATTTCAGAACACACTGCAAACAGAGCGAACACGAATCCGCGGCCTTCAGTCAACTTCGACTGTTGACCGAAGGGCCAGCGTTTGCCCGATGGCCGAAGCGTCGAATGTCTGAGACCGGGCTCCTGGCTACTGGCCTTTTTCGGCGGGAGCGGCCGGCAGTTTGTGAGCGATCTTCGCCAGCATCTCTTCGTAGTTGAATCCCTGGAAGGTGGGGGACTCTTCGTTGTGGCACTTGGTGCAGGTTGCCTCATCGGGAAGCCACAATCCGGCCTTGACGGCGGCATCGCGATCTTTCATCACCTTCAGTGATTTGTACTCACTGCCCGGTCCATGACACGATTCGCAACCCACCGCGCCCCAGACCTCGGGGGCGGCCATCGCCTCCTCCATTCCTTCCGCGCCATAGCCTCCCGCACCATAGCCCGTCGTATGGCACTTCAGGCACTTGGGATCCTTGTCTTCGCCTTTTTCGGCACTGAGTGACGCCATCGCTTTGGAGTGTTTGGACTCGAGCCAGATCTCCCACATCAAGCCCTTCTTCTCGCCCATATGGCACATCTTGCACTTGCTGCTGCCGACATAAGCGGGAGCTTTGGTTTCCGCGGCGGCGGGCTGTTCTTCGGCCAGCGTCAGCGCGGCGCTGAGCGACAACGCCAGGATGATGAATACCGCGAGCGAGAGTTTCATCCACTTGCTTTCCATGTCGTATCCCTTTCCATAGACCATTGATAAATTCTCGGAGTTCCGACGGAGTTCGTCAGGAGACCTTCTTGTCCAAGCCTTCGAGGAGATGATCCAGTTGCCGCGCGTAGAGATGCATGGTCTTGCGCGTCAAGCCGGTCACCTTCGTCTCGTTTGTGCCAATCCACTCCACGTACAACACACGATGCGTCACATAGAAACAAAGAAACAGGCCAAGCGTCCCGAGAATGAAGCCCGCCCACAGAATCCAGCCGCCGTATGTCTTCTTGATTTCCCAGACGGTCATGAGTTCTTCGGTCGCGCGCTCGCCCGCGAGAGTCGCCAGCCGGTAGTTGAACCGCCCCGGCCCCGCCTCATGCGACGGGAATCTCAGAAACACCCATTTGCTCTGCTCGAATCCGCCGGGGCCGCGGAACGTGAACTGCACGGCGGGATTGACAAACTCCGCCGTTTCGCTGTAGGCTCCCGTCTGTCCGAGTTTGAAATGCGGCAGCAAGCGCCCGGCCGTGACCTTCAGCGTGTCGCTGGGGATCGCGGTCTCTTCGCCCGAAATTAAAGTGAGTGTATCGAAGACACCCGCCAAACTATCGGAAACCGCCAACTGGATCTTGTCATAGGCCGCTTGAAAGCGCGGACGGTCGGGATCGTAGGAACTCTGATAGAATCGGTATCCCTGATGACGAAGCGGGCTGTTCACCACGATCTCCGCCGTTCGCAAGACGGCTTCTTCATGATCCAGAAGCGTCACGTAGCTGACGTAGCGCTGGATGTTCGCGCGATCCATCTCGCTGCCGAACCGGTTGCGGATGTGAGTCGCGGGCGCAAGCTCCAGCGTCCCTTCGTCGCCGGGATGCGTCATCCGCCGCACCTGCCATGAACCGTCGGACTGCTGCTTTTCGAGTTTGCCGATCCACTCGCCGTTCACCAAAACCCATTGGCCCGGCTGGAGTGGATAGTATTGAACGCGGAAGCTGTCAATCCGCACGGCGAAATTCGCTTCGGGCGGACGAATCACATCACCGGCGAAGCCACCGTCGCGCGTGCGAATGCCGCCGAACGAACCCGTCAGCGCGCCGATGCCGATGAGAAGCATGCCCACGTGCGTGAACAGCGGCCCCCACATTCCGACGCGGCCCCGCTCGCAAACCCACAGCGAATCACTCTTGATTCGCCATGACCATCCCGACAAGCGACGCCGAAGGTCTTCGCGCGACGCGCGAATAATCCGCACGGTGCCAGGCCGGACGTTCTTGAGCCAGCTCGTATCGGCGGAGGGTTTTTTCGTCCACTGCCGCCAGACAATCGGCGTGCGTTCCAGAATACAGGTAAACAGCGACAGGCACAGAATGCCCAATAGCAGGCGATACCACCACGACCGAAACGGATCGTCCATCTGGAACACCGTCATCAGCGCATTGCCGATGTTCGTCACGCCCGGTGTCGCCTGTGGGCCGCGCAGTTCCCCAATGAAAAGCGAAACCAGCGAGAGCGCGCCGAGGAGAACCAGCATCCAGATGGCGAAGCGCATGGAAGACAGCGTCGCCCACAATCCCGCTTTCTTCGCGCTCGGGGCGGTCGCTTCCGGTTCGCTAAGATAATCCGTGTAATTCATCTATGGCATGGCCCATTTACTCAGGATTATGGTTCGGCCCAAGCCGTCAGATACTATCCATACGAATGCAGTCCGCCGAAAAAATAGTTGCCGAAAAAAGAAAGCATCATCATGGCAAAGCCGATAAGCGAGAGCACGGCCGTGCGGGTTCCCGACCAGCCGCGCTGATAGCGCGCGTGCAGAAACGCGCTGTAGAAAAGCCAGATGATAAGCGCGCCCACTTCCTTCGGATCCCAGCTCCAGAAGGCTCCCCACGCCTTCTCCGCCCAGATCGCACCGGCAAACAAGGCTCCCAAAGTGTAGAGCGGATAGCCGAGCGTAACGGCGCGATAGTTCACCTCGTCAAGCAGCCGGCCATCCAGTTTCAACCGCCACGGAATGCGGCCGAATCCCAACGCGGCATGCAGAACAAAAAGCAGAACGCCGCCCACCACGAAGGCCAAGCCGAAAAACTCGAAGATGCGCAGCGGGCTGTCGGGAGTAATTGCAATCCGTCCCGACTTGAGCAGCCATCCACCGATCAGCGATCCCAGAAACAACGACAAAAACGCGACGCCCGACCAGTAACGACGCACGGCGGAACTCTCCTTGTGGGCTATTTGCGCCCACACGAAACCGGCCAGCGGGAGATAGATGCCGAGCAGAATCAGCGCGCTGCCGCCGCCCGCCGAGACCGAGCCGAAGAAGCTCATCTGCGAGAAACGAACGAACAGACCGCCTGCGGCAGCGACGAGTGCCAACACGACCGGGATAATAACCGCCGCGACGAAGGGTCCGCGCAGCGAAGGCTCAAACGCGTTCGTCTCATCTTCCTTCTCTTTCGCGACCAGCAGGAACAACATCGAGACCGCGGCCGCCACGGCAAAGGCTCCCGCGCCGATGGAAGCCAGCGAGACGTGGATATAGAGCCAGTAACTCTGCAACGCGGGCATGAGCTGCAAGTTCGGCTCTTTGGGAAGCAGCGAAGCCGCCACCATCAGCATCACCACGATCGGGGAAATCAGTGCGCTGATGGTCCAGTGGCGATAGCGCCAGGTGATGATCCCGAAACTGAGTACGGCCATCCAGCTCATCACGGCCAGATATTCGTACATATTGGACATCGGGAAGTGGCCGGTGATGATCCAGCGGGCGACGAAAGCCACCGTCTGCGGCACGAAACCGAGGACGAAGAGCACCGAGCCGAGCGTCGTCAACCACGAACGGCGAACCGCCAACCAAGCCGTGAACGCCAGCCACCCGAAGAAGTAAGCGGCGAAGGCAACCCAGAATAGCTGAACGTCAAGCGATGGGGTCATGGAGTGTTCTTATCGAAGGTCATAGGAGTCAGAGTCATTCGTCTCGGCCGTCAACGCTCCACGATTCCGTTCACGTGAAGCGATTCATCCAGAAAGCGAATACTCTCATAGTTGGAATAGTCCGACGCCGGATCCACGTTCCGGTGACAAGTATGACAGATGGCGTTGGAAGGATGCGGAGCCGGCGGCGGCATGCGATGACATCCGGCGCAGTTCAACTGCCCTCCCACCCACTGCGGCATGGCCACCGGAGGTCCGCCCGCACCGTTGGTGTGGCAATAGATTGAGATGCATCCGGCGTTGCCGCTTGTGGCTTGACCGATGTGTGTGGAAGCCGGAGCATAGTTGTGCAGATTGGCAATCTGCGCACCGGCGAAGGTTACTTCGGCGGGCAGCGGGCCGATGTGACCGATCCCGGTTACGGTTGCATGGCACTCGGCGCAACCGAATCGAAGATGGGCACCGTGCGCGCCCGCCGAGCCGGAGGGCATGCCGTAGAGTTGTGAATCGTCATCAAGGGGCGGCAGCAAGTGGCACGTCCGGCAATCCATCGGTCCGGCGGGAGCCGTGTGACAAACCGTGCATGAGAAATTCGTCGAACCGCCCCGAAAATCCAAACCATGACAACGCGCGCAGCGGTTCAGATTCCAATCCACGTCGGCCATGTAGCTCTGGTGACTGGTCAGGTTTGCGATTCTCACTTCGTTGTGCAGCACTCCGTGACACTCGTAACACGAGGTACTGCTCGTGCCGCCGCGAAGATTCACGCCGTGACACTCCTTGCAGGCCGCGCCGCGGTTCTCCAGTGCCGGATCGCCGTGAAAGTACTCGCTGTTCGGCTCCAGCCATCCGGTCGGATGAGCTACGTATTGGGGCGTGTCATGATCTTCGCTGCACGAAGAGAGCAGAGTCACCGTGATCGCCACGGTCAACCACATCATCCAGCGAAGGGTATTTGTCTTGTTCATGGATGACCTCACTTCCTGTGGCAGCGTGCGCACACCGGTTGCTCGCCCGGCGTATCGTGACAAGCCATGCAACTTTCCAGATCGAATAGCGCTTGTTCCGAATGAGTACCTCCATCCGAGGGAGGCGGTGTGGCCCAACCGGGCTTGAAATGATCCACCGGCAGCACGTTCATTTGCCGGTGGCAACTCGTGCAGAAATCGCGCTCGTCGTGGCACACCGAACACGAAACGTCGGAAAGATGAGCGTCCTGTCCGTGTCGGGACATGTAGTTGCGCGGATGAGGCATGAACACGGGATCGCCGCTGTGGCATTTCTGGCAATCGTCGCTCTTGTGGCATTGAGCGCAGGCGGCCTCCGTATTGGCGGCGACACCGTGATGATTGATCCAATCCAGCTTGTGATCCAGTGGGATCAGGTCCTCGGTCGCCAGATGGCAGGTCATGCACTCGTTCTTAACTCGCCGGGCCGCGTGGCAATCCATGCACTCGGCCATGCCGGGATAGTTGCCGATCTTTCCTTCGGCCAGCGGCGCGTCGAGATCCGCATGACAGACCGCGCATTCCAGTTTTCCCGCTTCCACGTGCCGCTGATGGCTGAACTTCGGTGAATAGTCCCCGACGCGCGGGCTGAGCTTTGGGTTTTCCGCTCTGTGGCAAAGGCCGCAGCCAGCTTTTTCTTCCACGTCGTGACAGTCGCTGCAATTCGCATGGGCGGGCAGAAGGTCGTCACGGCCGATTGTGCTTGCCTGAGCATTGTGGCAGGCGGAACATTCCAGCCCCTGCTGCGTATGCAATCCGTGGTGGAAGATCAAGCCACGCATCTCGGCGGAAGTTTGGGCTGCCGTTCTCGGTGAAGCCGCTCCTGAAATCAGAAGAGCGCCGAGGATCGCCGCGCAAGCGATTGCGAACAGGGTTTTGTGACGGTGAGAAATCATAATCGTCACTCCTTATCGCAGGTTGGAAAAACGTGTGGTGAGACCGAGCAGCCCGCGCCAGTCCTCGCTCCGTTCCAAGTCGCGGAGCTGTTCCACCCGCAGCATCACGGTCAGCGCGGGGATCGGTGTGGCCGAACCGCCCAGATAAGCCGCATGAGATTCAGTGGTGGCCCGTAAGTCGGGATCGGCATTGGATCCGGTCGAGAAATCGTAGCCGCCGAACGCGTCATATTTCTCCGTGAACCGGTAGCTCGCCTGCGCGTACAATCCGTTCATCACTCCCTTGGCCACCGACAGCCAGTGGGTATAGCCGATTTCGAGATTGGGATGACCCAGCGCGGCCCGAACCTTGTAGAGCGGATCGGGAGACTCGGAAAACAGCGTCATCCCACCGGCCTTGGCGTAGAACGTCTTGTAGAAGGTCCACCGCGCCGCGGCTCGCGCGTAGGTCGTGGATGCTTCCTTAAGGAAGATCGTGAAGAACGAATCCTCGTAGATGCGCGGAGTCTGCGTGCGAAACTCGGCGGATATCAGCACGTCTTGGCGGGCCCGCCACTGGGCCAGAAGTTGTCCGCGTTCGACGGTGCTTTGCTCAACGTTCATTTCAAGGCGGGCGCGCAGATCAAGAGACTTGTGCACTCGACCTGCCGCATCCACTCCCGCCGCCTGATAGAGCAGGTCTTCCCCCTTGCCCTCGTAGAAGTAGGATACCCCCACGTTGTAGCGCTGGATGCGGCTGCGCACGTGCACTCCCGCCGCATAGCCTTGCAGCGGATTCTTTTCCTGCACGCTGAGCGAGGTTTGCAGGCGCGAACCGCCGAACGCGGTGAATGAAGTCTTCTTCAGGCGGTAGCGGATCCAAGCGCCCGCCACGTTGCCGCGGCCCACGCCTTCCGAGAGCCACTGCTGTCCGAGCCGGAGTTCCCACGGTGTGCCGTGTGGCTCATAGACGAACACCGCCCGCAGAATGCGAAGTTGCCGGTCTTCCGACTTGTCGTGGCGAAGGTCCGTAAAACCGCGCAAACTGCCCTCGAAATGGAGATCACGATGCGCACAATCCCGTGCCACGAACGACAGCGCCGGAACCGCCTGCACGTGTTTGACGGAATCCTCCCGCGCGTATGCCCACACGGATGCGGTACCGGTGATTCTCGGACCGGCCAGGGCGGAGGCAGCCCAGACCAGCCCCGCGATCAGGGCAATTCCCAATCCGCGAGCCGGCAGAAAGAAAACAAGCCTATTGAAACGGTCTGTCATGGGGGACCTCTTTCGGCTATTCAGATATAAATATCGTCTATTGTGAAATCATTGTCAAGCCTAAAAAACACTTATTGTTAACAATGCGTAGCAATTAGTCATATGAAACCTGAGCTAAAGACCTGATTTGTCAAGAAAAGGATTCATTGAGTCCTTTTATGAATCATGGCCTCCGAAAGATTTTTCTCGAATGCCTCCTCCATTCACATTCCATGACGCACAAATGGCGATAACGCGACAAGGATGTCCTTGTTCCGACTCACCCTTGAATCCAGTCGGAGATACTTCGCCGCTCATTTTTTTTGGCGGTTATTCCTTGACGAGGCCGGTATTCTTGCGCTATCTTATGGGGTATGGAGAAGTGAGCTTCCAGTGCAAGGGAGTCAATGACATGAGATTCCTGCTTGCGTTTGTATTGCTCGCCACAAGTGTAGCCACCGCTCATGCTCACTTTGGCGCGCGTTTCGAGCCGCCCGACGGTACGATCTATCACGGCTGCGGATGGAACGGCTACGACAGTCAAGCCTACTACAACTCGATGTTCCCGCCGTCCCATCATCCGCTCATTCTGCAGGTGGTAGCCGGTATGCCGGGCACTCGCGATATGGACGTCGAGCGAGTGATCCAAAGCCTGACCGCGCCCATTGTCCATGCCGACAGCCAGTACGTCGAATACGGCCTGCACTTCCAGGACCGCTTCGGAATGCTCGATTCGGTGTTCGCGCTGACGACCACACTGGATCGCTATATAGATACACTCGCAATAGCTTTTCTGGCCGTGGATCGTCCGTTCTTCCTGCGGATTGGCTTCGAATTCAACGGCGCGTGGAATCCCTACCATCCCTATATCTTCCCCCTCGCCTTCCGCAAGCTGGTGACCGAGTTGCGAGTGCGGGGAGTGGACAACTTCGCGACGGTGTGGTGCTATGAACCGGACGCTCCCGCCGATTTCGCCGACTCCAACGCGCAAGGCTGGAAATGGTATCCCGGCGACGATATTGTGGATTGGTTCGGACTCGATCCGTTCGACGTGGAGCATTTCGATCCGGACTTGCCGGATACGCTGCGCGGCGAAATCACCCGCAAGGGGAAGACTGAGGCGTTCCTTCGTTTCGCCGACGAACGGCGGAAGCCCGTGTTCTTGAATGAACTTTCGGCGCGTCACGTGTACATCGTTCCCGATTCCCTCGATCCCGGTCACGCGCAAGGTCAGGCCGATTGGGAATACTGGTTCGCGCCGTTCTTCCGGTTCGTCCGCAATCATCCGAACATCAAGGGCTGGAACTACATCAATCTCGACTGGACGAGATATGAAACCTACGCCACGTGGGGCGATGCGCGGCTCGAAATCAACTCGTTCATCCGTGATCGCTGGGTGGATTCCCTGATGACGGAGCGGTTCCTGAATGTCGGCTACGACGTCACGCAATCGGAATCCGTTTCCGATCTTCGTTCCGATCTGCCGCACGCAATCGAGCTGTCTGCCTATCCCAATCCGTTTAATTCCGCAACGCGAATCACTCTGAATCTCCCAATCCGGGACTATGCGGAGATCGCCCTGTTCAATGCGCTCGGCCAGCGCGTGAACGTCCTTCACAGCGGAGTATTATCGCGAGGAAACCATGCCTTTCCGATTGACGGCGGCGAGCTGACCAGCGGCAGCTATTTCGTGCGGGTTACGCAGAGCGGAGCGACCACTCTGCAGCGGATCGTGCTAATTCGATAAGATATTCGATTGGACTTGCATTTCGCTGCCGGACTTCTTATCTTGGAGAGGCAAGTCCAGAAATGAGTGAGAGAGTGAGCAAAGCATGAGATTTCCAAGACAGATAATTTTCATCGTTGGTCTTCTTGCCGGTGGTGCGGCACTTGCCGGTGTTTCAACCGTTACCGAACTGAAGAGCGAACTCGCGGATTACTTGACCATACGATACGGATCTCTGGAGAAGAGCCCAGTCTCCACCGGTGTTCTCTATGATCTGGCCGTGCCCTTTTCCCGCATCGCAGCCTACGACGGCAGCGATACCTCCACCGCGATCACGCTCTCGGAATGGTTGCAGGTGACTCATGAGTTAAACCGCGCCACGCTGACCGGTTCCGTCCTTCCCTCGCACAAAGAATTCCGAGCGCTGGGCCGGGCCGCCGCTCGCGATCATGTGCATCCCATCGCGATTCTGAACTATCGCTATCAAAGAATCCGATCGGACCTGTCTCCGTCCGAAGTATGGCAGATGGAAGAGGATCGAATTGCCTCCGTTCGCGAGGACGCGTTCGAAGAGAAACACGTGTTCGCCGTTTCCACGCTTCACGGCTGGACGTACCGCGGAGCCGACGCGCGATTTCAGGTTGATCTTTCGTCCCGCTATTTCTCGAACAGCGACCTGCCGATGGATCGCATCGAGATCAACTTCGATGATGGACTCGGCTACCGGTCCGTGGAATCCAAGAGCGAGATGAGCGTTCGGTACGCGTCGGTCGGTAAAAAGACCATTCGCGTAAGGGCGATACAGGAGAATGGCGAATTGCTGCATGGATCGTTCGTTTTCGAGGTGCGGAGTCTCGATACCCCCGATCCTACCGAGACTTGGCAAATACAGGCGCACGTTTCGTACAACGGCATCTATGCAAGCGGTGAAGCATACGTTTATCTTTCCGATCAGCACTCCACGTTAGCCAATCCGGTTGTCGTGGCCGAGGGAATTGACTTGGACAACAGCCTGAATTGGGACGAGCTGTATGATCTACTCAATCAGGAGAATCTGGTCGAAACGCTTCGTTCGATGGGCTACGATGCGGTGGTGCTCAACTATGATGAATCCACCACCTACATTCAGGCCAATGCGCTTTTGGTGGCCGCGCTGGTGGATACGGTGAATCAGGTGCTCGGCGAGTCCGTGACCTGGCCGCTGATTGGAGCCAGCATGGGCGGACTGACCACGCGCTACGCCCTCGCCTACATGGAAACCAACAGCCTGCCTCATTATATAAGTACGCTCATCACGTTTGATTCCCCGCATCACGGAGCCAACATTCCCCTCGGTATTCAGTATTGGGTGGATTTCTTCGCCGGCGAATCCGCCGACGCCGAGTTGCTGCGCGATGCTCTCAATTCACCCGCCGCTCGACAACTGCTGCTCGCACACTTTACCGATCCACCCACGAGCGTTGCGCAGCCCGATCCGCTGTACACCGCGTTCCTGAGCGAGCTGGCGGGATTGGGCAACTATCCCGCAACGCCGCGATTGGTGGCGGTTGCCAACGGCAGCGGCACGATGCAGAACTCCGGATTCAATCCCGGCGATCAATTGATTCTCTACGAGTATCGCAGCTTCCTTGTGGACGTCACCGGCAACGTCTGGGCGCTGAACAATGCTCAATCCCAGCTCATCTTCGATGGCGAGATAGACCTTATCTGGCCGCTTCCTGACGAGCGGATGAGCGTTACCGTGCAACCGACTTGGCCGTGGGATAATGCGCCCGGCGGAATGCGCGCCACCATGGCGCAAATGGACTCGGTGGAAGTTCCCTATGGAGATTTGATTGCTCTCCATCCGAATCACTGTTTCATTCCCACCATCAGCGCTCTCGATTTGGCCGTGCAGAATCCGTTCTACGATATTCCGGGCGAACCCGATCTCTACGCGCTCAGCCCGTTCGATTCGCTCTATTTCCCCATCGAGAATCAGGAACATGTACTCATCACTCCCGAAAACTACGGATGGCTTGTCGGCGAGATTTGCGGCGGCCTGCCTGCGCCGGTAACCGTCATCGGCACGATTGGGGAATCGGTACAGATCATGTGGAGTCCCATTCCCGGCGCGCGATCGTATCGCATCTATGCTACCGAAAATCTCCAGAGCTGGCCCGCGCAATACGCGGTGACAGCGGATACGACCTGGATCGCTTTTCCACCAGTCAATTCTGTGGGGTACCTCCGCATAACCGCGTCCACCGACTTGCCTCAATAAATTCTATCCGGTAAAAATCTTTACGCGAGAGGGTTGGCCTCCATGACCGACCCTCTTTTACTCGCGCTTCAGCATCCGGCCTGCTGCCGTCATCCTTATTCAAACAAACAGTTTATCTATTCAGCGGAAGCGCGAAAGTGCACATATGTGCAGACGGAACCGAAACCAGGTTCTTCTGTTCTCGGTTGCGAGTCATCAAGCAGGGTGGTAAATTCTCAGTGAAGAAGTTGCAGGACTCCACCATCGGGGATCGCACTCCCCACGGGTGGGGCCTTCCGAGAGAAGGAGCAAAGGAGACCCGATGGCCTTGGATCTGATCCGGAAATGGAGTTGCTTGTCTGTCGGCCTTGCTTGTTGCCTCTTGTTGACGATTTTTGCGGCCGGCTGCGGCTCTGGACGAAAAAAAATCGAGATCACCACGTCATCCGAGCTGGCCGAGGCCTATTTCGTGAAGGGCGTCGAACTGGTGGAGAGCTTTCGCACGAAAGAAGCCTGCCGCTATTTCGAGAAAGCGGTGGCGGAGGACCCCGACTTCGCGTTGGCCTATCTCTTCCTGGCGACTAGCCAGCCGAGCCGGAAAGAAATATACGAGAACATCGGCATCGCCGAGGAGCTCTCCCGCCCTAAGGAAGTGGAAAACCAACAGCGGCCCTCGTCGGGACTTGGTTTGACGATTACACTGCCGACCGCCGTTTCGCCCGAATATCTGCAGGAAGCCACCCGCCGGGTTGACCGGGTCTCGAAGGGCGAGCGGTTGTGGATTCTGGGTGTGGCGGCCACCTTTGCCGGGAAATCCGCGGAGCATTTCGAGTGCTTCCGCGAACTTGCCGCGGCCTATCCCTACGATGAGCGTGCGCGTCGTATGTTGGGCGACTACTACTTCGGAACCAACCAGTACCAGCTGGCGATTCAGGAGTACGTGGCAGCCACGGACATCAATCCCCAGTACGCCGTCGCCTACAACATGCTGGGCTACACGTTGCGGGAAAGTGGCGATCTCGCCGGGGCGGAACGCGCATTCCTCAAGTATATCGAGCTGGCCCCCGATCAACCCAATCCCTATGACTCCTACGCCGACTTGCTGCTGGGGATGGGACGCCATGAGGAGTCAATCGAATACTACCGGAAAGCGTTGGCCCGCGATTCGATGTTCGCCTTCTCCCGAGTAGGAATTGCCGCCAACCTCAATCTTCTTGGGCGTCACGCGGAGGCCCGCGAGTATCTACATGCGGCGTCCGATTCCGGCTTGACGTTTATGCAGCGGCGTAGCCTTCTGTGGGGGATCGTCATCTCTTACGTGGATGAAGGCGATCTGGAGAGCGCACTCGCGGCGGCTGAAAAGACGTCCCGCTTCTCCGCGAGCTCAGGATCCACGATCGAGACGGTGTCGGACATGAATCTCGTCGGACAGGTGCTTCTCGAAATGGGTCGTTTGGATGAGGCTCGTGCCAAGTTCGAGGAAGGTCTTCGACTCGTGGAAGAGTCCGCCATCCCGCCCGATGTTCGAACCTGGGCACGTGCCCTTACGGCGCTCCGAGTCGGCTGCCGGATTGCGCTGAAAGAGAACAACGTTACCGCCGCGCGCAAGAGCATCGAGGAGTTTGCCGCCAGTGTAGACACGACGGGCAATCCCTCTTTGCGTTGGCTCCTGAATCACTACTCCGGCCTGGTGGCTCTCGAAGAAGGCGATTTCGCCCGCGCCGTCTCGGAACTCGATCAAGGGATGGCCAACGATCCGGCGACGCACTTCCTGCTCGGCCGGGCACACGAGAAGCTGGGCGACCGGGAAAAAGCCGCGGAATGCTACAAGAAGGCCACGGAAGCGAATCTCGTGAATGATCTCGGCTATACGCTCATCCGGCGGAAAGCTGCCGGCGCTCTGCGGAGTCTGTCCGAGACCTGAACTTCAGAGAAAACCTCCGACTGAATCATGGCCGTCCATGATGGCCAACCCTCCGGACCGGCGCTGCTGCGCAAACGATTGCCGCGGCTTCAGGAACTGCTCGATCCTTGTTGTCTCTGCCCGCGAACATGTCGAGCACGGAGGACCAAGGGTGAACTCGGCGAGTGTGGAATCGGCGCCGGGCTTGTCATCTCGACCATCGGCCTCCATCACGGAAACGAGTTTCCCATTTCCGGTACTCGCGGCTCGGGAAACATTTTTCTTTCCGGCTGCAACCTCA
The DNA here is from genome assembly GCA_018812265.1 of bacterium. Classification (GTDB taxonomy): domain Bacteria; phylum Electryoneota; class RPQS01; order RPQS01; family RPQS01; genus JAHJDG01. The sequence continues at coordinate 13,066 of JAHJDG010000044.1, forward strand.
AGTGCGTGTATTGCCAGAACTGGCCGATCAGTCACGAGCGCGAAGGCCGCATTTTCTCGCCCGCGCAACTGGCAGAGGCCATGTTGGAACTCGAGAAGAATGGCGCGCACAACATTAATTGGGTTTCGCCCACCCACGTCGTTCCACTATTGATTGAAGCTCTACTTACCGCCCGCGAAAGCGGGCTTCGTCTTCCCGTCGTGTACAACACCGGCGGCTACGATTCCCTCGAAGTTTTGCGACTTCTCGATGGCATCATTGACGTCTACCTGCCTGACATGAAATACGGTAATGCCGATTGCGCTTTACGCTATTCGGGAGTCACCGATTATCCGCTTCACAATCAGTCGGCAATTCGTGAAATGTACCGGCAAGTCGGGTCGCTTCAGCGCGATGCGGGCGGAGTTGCCGTTCGTGGCTTACTCGTGCGCCATTTGGTTTTACCTTCTGATGTAGGCAACAGCGAGCGGATTCTCACGTTTCTCGATGAAGAGCTTCCCGGTCTGGTGGACGTCAATATCATGGCGCAGTACCGGCCGTGTTTCCGGGCAGGTGAATTTCCTGAGATCGCACGACGGCCGAGTCACGACGAGTTTGCGGCAATTGTGCGACTGACTCGCGAAAATTCCTCCCTTCGCTTGCTCGAAGAACCGGCTTTCCCCCGATGATCTTTTTCAATTTGCCATACCACCTCAATATCTCCTGATAGGACTCGGCCATGAAACGGTTGCATTGCTTCGTCTCCGTTGCACTATTCGTCTGTTTTGCCTCGCCATTGTTCGCTGCTCCCGGTGACGTAGTGGCGCGCATCCCGACTCCGGCTTCCGCACCGACGGGTTTGGCCTTCGATGGAACCCACCTGTGGATTGCCGACCGGCTCACCGACACGTTGTACGCGATAGACCGGCAAAGCGGCCAGGTCGCGCGTGCCCTTCCCGCACCGGGCTTCGTGCCGCTCGGGCTTACGTGGGACGGCGCGCATCTCTGGTGTATTGATGGAGAAGAGAAGCGCATTCTCCAGCTCGACGTGAAAACCGGAATCACGCTGCGCAGTCTGGAATCTCCGACCCAGCGGCCGGAAGGTTTGGCGTGGGACGGCAAGTATCTGTGGCTGAGTGATGGTGCAGAAGACGTTCTTTGTCAGATCTCAACCGAAGACGGAACCACGATCGTCAGCTATCGCGCGCCGTCCGGTAATTCCACCGGCCTGACGTATTGGAACGGCTACCTGTGGTGTGCCGACCGTCGCGATGATAAGATATTCCTCTTCGACGTCAAACATGGCGAAGTCGTGTTCGGTTTGGATGCGCCGGGGAAGTATGCGCGCGGATTGACGAGCGACGGGCAACATCTCTATGTGGTGGACTATCAGGCGGATTCCATCTTCCAGCTTGTTATGGATGACGGAAGTCCACTTCGCGTTTTAGACACACACACGCTCGACCTCGCGCTGCTTCACGAGTTTCGCAACTACGGTCCGGGAGAAGTTCCCACCTTCGACGCATATATTTCCATTCCCGCCATTTTGCCTAATCAGAAACTGCTCTCCGAAGTGCGGTTTACTCCTCCGCCGCAGGAGATCATTCGCGACCGCTGGAATCAGCCAATTGCCCATTTCCGTCTCGACAACCCGGGACTGGCCGTGCGCAATCAGGTGAAGATGGAAGTCCGGGCCGAGCTTTCCGAGGCGCGCACGCTCGTCTTTCCGCATCGCGTCGGCAAGCTCGAGGAGATTCCGGCCGACGTTCGAAAGACCTATCTGGTGGACGAAGACAAGTACCGCATGAGCGATCCGATCATTCAGAATGCGGTGCGCGCGGCGGTGGGTTTCGAGACCAATCCCTACTGGATGATGCGCGGGATCCACAAGTACATCCGCGAACACCTGAGCTACGAACTCGCGGGCGGCTGGAACGTCGCTCCCAAAGTTCTGGAACGCGGCAACGGTTCGTGCAGCGAATACACTTTCGTTTTTATTTCGATGTGCCGGGCGGCGGGGATTCCCGCGCGCTACGTCGGCGCGGTCGTGATTCGCGGCGATGACGCTTCCACGGATGAGCATTTCCATCGCTGGAGTCAGGTGTATCTTCCCGGTTATGGCTGGGTGCACGTGGATCCGCAGGGCGGAGATCGCGACGTGCCTGCCGAAGTTGCCGAGTCCATCGGCGTAGTCGAGAACAAGTTTCTCATCACCACCGAGGGTGGCGGCGCATCGGAGTATCTCGGTTGGAGCTACAACCACAACGAGAAATGGACCAGTCGCGGCCCGGTGAAAGTGCACGTGGAAGCGACCGGCGAATGGAGTCCCGCCCCGCAGGAATCCAGCGCGGGCGAGTGAACGTCTATGCGATGCGGCGATGAATTTGTCTTAACTATTCTATGTTACTCGAGTAGCTGCTCGTGATTTTGGAGCTATTCCGTGGCGGGAGCTAATTGCATCGGAGGAAGGTTTCCGATTCGATGCGATAGCTATTTCGCACCTTGACGGAACACTGTAAAAATTTAGTGGTTACAAAGAGGTACCCGGACACGTTTTCTATCTTCAGCTATTGACTTTTTCACTGGGTGGGGGGTAACTTATGGACAAGGATTGCAGATCGTCCGCAGTATCCCATGTAGTTACCAACCAAATCAAGGGAGAGAGTTATGAAGACCTTCTGTTTTTTCGGAGGGAATGTCCTATGAGAAGGGTAATGATGCTCGCCACGACAGTGCTGATCGGGCTCTCTGCGAATGCCCGGGACCTGGTTCAGATGGACATTGCTATGGGCTGTTACGACCGGACTACGAATACGTCAACCGTGTTCCCGAACGGAATTGATGGGCGTTATTTCGCCACCTGGAACAATCCGCGAGACAGTTCGGGCTGGAGGATTTATGACCGAGCCTATTACGTCATTGCCACGTTCCAATTGGAGGACGGCGACACCATCGAGACTCACTTGATTGACTTCATTGAGTCCTCTCAAAGGTTACGTTTCGTCACTCCGCGCGAATATAGTACCATCTGGTTGAGTTATGGCTACAAGCTCCGACAGAACATTGACCGGGTGGACACGTTTGAAGTGCGACGTTTCTGGACAGCGGACATTTATGATGACTATTGGCCCATCTATTCGACGGTTTTCAACATGCACAATACGGCGGATGAGTACATCGAGCGCACTCAGCCATACTATAACAACGTTTCTGGGGTAATGTTCCTGAACTGGACGCCCGATACGGTAATTCAATGCGGTGTCAATCCTTCGCGGTTCCACTATTGGACTTGCCGATACTGGTTGGCGCCCGATGCAGGCGACACGCTGTTTGTGGATCCATCTCATTCCGTTGGCTGTTCCTGGGTATTCTGGACGGCAGAAGACGGCACCGATCCCGACTATCCCACCGACCCTCGCATCACGGTGCTTCAACCGGACTCGCGGGACATACTAACCTACAGGGCTACTCCCGAGCTGCTCAGCTTGTCGGATGGGGAATATACTGTGACTCTTGAACATCCTGTGCCATTCACTTTCGAACGCGAAACAGTTGATCTCGGCGACTATAATCCTGCCAGTCGCACAGACTTCGTGGTTACCCTGACTCCGATGCAGTGTGGAACGAGCAATCAAGTGCTTGTCTTCCGCGCCGGACGGGCGGAGTATCGTTACCCTTTGGGCGGATACGATGTCCAATTCCCTCTCGAACCGCGAATTGTCGGAGGTCAATATGAATAGGCGATTGCTTTTCGCAGCTGGAGCAGCGCTCCTTGCATTTATGGTGATTGCCTGGACGCCCCTGCCCGCGGACGATTTCGGCTCCATGCATTTTGACGGAGTCAACTACCGAGTGCTTCGCTGTTCCACTATTCCATGGGACGAAAACGTCTTCAGTGCCCACACTTCCTATTGGGGTCGTCAGTCCAAGTACTTCATCAAATTCACTCGGGGTAGCGAGGAGATCGAGACACTGATTATCGGTTTCGGCCCCGGCTTGCGTTTGAACGTGTTTGACCCACCTTGTTCGCCCCTCGATGAGGATGATCCACACTATGGCCGCTTTGAACTCGTCCGATCGTTTCAATCCGGCCGGATTGACTCGGTAAATGACTGGAATTCGCCACCAGACGCGATATCGCCGCCGGTGCTGGTGCCGGCTATCGGGTACACTAACCGCGCTTTTTTCAGCTCCACAATCAGGTCGCAGGGCAAAGGTTGGGATGACTTTGTGCGTATCTACAATGAGGTTTTTGAATCGGGGTACTTTGGAGTTATTCGCTTCGTGCCGCTGGACGGCGCAGGATTCCTGATTGATGACCGGATTGTGACCGCTCACTTAGCCTATTCAACCGACACGGATACCGAGACGGATTTTCTGGATGTCGGTGATCCCAGAATTGTGTATCTCTCACCCGAAGAACGTCCCACCTTCCAGGGCACCGTGATCGGAGGGATATGCTGCCGCCTGCCCGGCACCGGTCAACGGGCGCGTTTCAGCCTCTACCTGCCGAGCAGTCAGTTTCTTTGCACGAAAGAGATCACTGTCCCATGGGCGAGCGAAGCGGAGCTGCGCACCTTAGTATATATCGGTATTACGCCCGGATTCACGGACGGACACCCGACGGCTTCCATCGTTGGTAATGAGCGGCAGGAAGGAGAGCCGACACAATGCCGCATAGATTCGCTGTGGGCGCGGCCTCAGCCGTAGCCTTGCTGCTGGCCATGGCGGCTTCGGGTGAAGTAATCGAGGTGCAGGGAGAGCCGCTCTACACGCTGGAGTATCAGTGGCTGAACCAAGTCTTTACCCCGCTGGATACGACCCAATCGGACACCGTGTGGGCTTCTCGTCAGGGTGACGCATACATCATTCGTATTCGCTTCTACAGATTCGCATTGCCGACGCGACCGAATGACTGCGAGGCTTTCCATATGATTGCGCGGGCGGTCTTCCTTGTCGGTGAACAACCAACCGGACTCGATTTCCAGGTCTTTCCGCAGGATTCGGGTGAAGCCGAAACGTTCAGCTTCGCGCCATACTCCTACTGGGGTTTGTGGTATACTAATCGAGAATGTCCGTTTGCTGAACCTTTCGAGCACAGGGTTCCTTATTCTGGAACCGAAGGATACAATGCCTGGCTCCTCGGCCATGACTGGCCCGGGGCTACCGATTTAATCATTGGCCTCCGAACCTATCAGAGAGACAGCCATTGCGTTCAGTCGTTGATCCTGTTCTGGGACACGCCTTTGGCGGTTTCCGAGCCGCCGCTTCTAACCACGTTTTCTGTCAGCCCTTGTTATCCGAATCCGTTTAACGGTGTCACCGGCTTTGATCTAACGCTGCCGCATGATTCGCCGCTATCGGTAACCGTGTTTGATGTTCTGGGACGGCGTGTGGCCGTGCTGTCCGACGGCGAGGCGGCGGCGGGGCAACAGAGGATTTGCTAGCAATCCGATGCCGTCGCCAGCGGTCTCTATTTCATCCGTGTTGTCACTCCCGCCACGTCTCAGACGTTGCGGGTCGTGTTGCAGAAGTAGGCGCCTGCCGCTGCGAACTCGATTCCTCGTCTGTTACGATACGACGTTTGCTCTGCCATGCATCCTGTAAAAGGACTATGCGATAAGTCGGACCTTCAACTCCCGCGGGACACGACACGAGAATTAAGAACTGGGTATCTGATCATGAGAATCATGTTTTTCGTCTTGGCCATTCTTGGATTGATCATCCTATCCCCCCTGCTTGCGTGTGCCCAGCCATTGGTGATTTCTCTCACCAACGTCGGCCACCCTCTTGACGATAATTGCGGGCCGGGGGGCAATCTTCTGCCCGATGGAACGGACATATGCCTGTTTCGGGATCGTGACCATGACGGTCCCGATCGCTGTGACTTCAATGTGGGCATGGAGATTGACACGTGTTTTGGTCTGCGTTGCTTCGAAATGAACGGCGGTGCCTACGACATGCCCGGCGTCTTTTTTTCTCCCGCTATCACCGTAGGCAACGTCGAACCGCCGTGTACGATGACGCCCTACTTCTTGCTCGTACGTCATGGGGAGCTTCTTGCTTACGTCTCAGGACCATTCAGCATTCAACCAACAGGTCCGCAGGAAATCATCCTGACTTTGTGGGAATGCCACGATGAAACGGACTGGGATTTCTGCGAGCCGCCGCCAAGCCCGTCCAACTTCCACGCTTCCGACGGCCCAGCCGACAGCGGAGTCGTCCTCTCTTGGAACTATGAGAATCTTCAGCTCCCATTTGTCTCGGACAGCTTCATGGTTTATCGTGACACCACGCTGCTGGCGCAGTTGGATTCCACCCTCTACCGGTTCGTGGATTGCGGTGCAATCCCGGAGGAACGTTATGAGTATCGGATTCGGGTGCGGCGCAATTTGGAGGGCGAAATTCTCCTGTCACCCACCGTCGGGGATTCGGGGGGATGGATTCCTTTGGAATCCCATAATCCACGCAATCCGACCGATGTGATGTTCTCTATCTATCCCAGCTACCCCAACCCTTTCAATGCGGTGACGAGTATCGTGTTTGAAGTGTCCCAACCTTCAATCGTGCGGATTGCGGTCTTCGACGTTTTCGGCCGCGAGACGGTCAGACTTCACGACGGACTCTCCGCCCCGGGCCGCCATGAACTCGAATTCCACGCGGAGAATCTTCCGTCGGGAACCTATTTCGTTCACTTGCAAACGCCGCGAATCAGCCAGACGCAGAAAATCCTGTTGATCCGCTGAGCCGTCAACACTTTCCCAAAAAATCGCAAACCGCGCCGAGCTTTCGCCCGGCGCGGTTCTTTTCGATAGTTGACGGTGGAGTCTTACTTCATCAGCACCATCTTGTGTACTTGCTTGAAGCTGCCGCTCTCGAGGCGATAGAAGTACATGCCCGACGGAAGGCTCGTAGCGTCGAAGGCTATTTGATAGCGTCCCGCCGATTGGAATCCATCCACCAGAATCGCGACCTGCTCGCCCAGCAGATTGTACACCACCAGTTTTGTGTGACCCGGATCGCGCAGGTCATAACGGATGCTCGTCACCGGATTGAAGGGATTGGGGTAGTTCTGCTGCAGTGCATATTCCGACGGCAATACGGGCAGGATCTCATCCTCCACCACGCTGCTGGGCAGCACCGTCAGGCGAACCGGCAACACCAGAGTTGTGTCCAGTGTCACACTGGCAATGTGCAGGTTGACCGGGTACAAGTCAGGCCGCAGGAACTCCGGATTCAGGGCGATGTTCACTTGCCGCGTTCCGCCGCCCGGCACCGAGAATTGCGACGGCGTGACATTGATCCAAGTCGTGTTGAACGCCATTTCGTAGATGCCCAGCCGGTCACCGGTGCTGTTCTGCAAAACGGCTCCAAACACCAACAGCGTGCTGTTCCAGGCGGGAGTGATCGCGCAGCCGCCGGCCCGGTCGCCGGGAAGTGACGGCAAGTCCACCACCGTCTGCTGCACGTGGGACAAGGGATGCATCTTCGTTACCCGCACGAACGACGACGTTCCGTTCTGGCTGAAAATGTACAGCTTGAATCCGTTGACGTCGGTCGGGTTCCAGGCCATGCCGGTGATGGCCAGCGCGCCCGTCCCCCGGTTCTCGATCTGCTGGAGGATGTTCCCCAGCGTGTCAATCTCAAAGATGTCGTGTGTGTAGTCCGTCACCCAGAAATGCCGCGATGCCGGATCATAGGCAACAGCGCGCGTCGGATTCATCGGGCTGGGAATCGTCCGGCGGATGCTGCCTTGCTCGTCAATGCCCACGATGTTCGGGCCGTCCGATCCGTAGATCAGTTCGCCGTCATAGGCCAGATCGAACCAGCCCACGTCGGTCGTTGTCGGCTGTGGAATCGAGCCGGCCAATTGACCGTTCAGCGCGAACTTGTAGAGCATATTATGACCGCTTGCGCCGCCGCCCGACACCCACCAGTAATCGCCCACGAATTCGCAACCCATGATCTGGTAGTCACTGGTGAGTGCGCTCAAATTGATTCCGCTCACCGAGTCCCACGGATTGGGATTCTCGTCGCCGGCGTAGTAAACGAGAATGCTGTAGTCCAGAGGGCCGTTGCCGTTGTTGACGATGTCAAAGGACTCGATGATCGGATCGCGCTCCGCCGTCGTGATGATGGAATCGCGCGAAAGACTGATCTCGGGATGCGTGAGGGAGAAGTTGGCGGTGGACGTGCTGTCCAGCGCCACCACGATTTCCGGCACCGTGGCTTCGTTGTAACGGTAGGCCGACGCCCGCACTGTGTAAGTGCCGATCAGAACGTTGTCAATCGTGTACCGGCCCTGATCGTCGGTGTCGGTATGATAGCTGAAACCGTCTATCGTGATTTCCACGTCCGGCATGGGATTGCCGGTCCCGGCGTCCGTTACCGTGCCTTGGATGGTCCCGAACATCTCGCGGGCCGCCGTCGTAAACAGCACCGCCCGTCCCGACTGCAGGGAGGCCGATCCCGGCGTATAGCTGGCGCCGTACAGATAGGAAAGTCCGACAACCGCCCGCGGCGCTTGAATTCCCATCGAGCAGCCGTTGTCGGGTTCGTTGGTACCGCAACCGGTGAAGTTGATCGCCACCTGATTGTATTGAAACAGAATCTTGCCGTTGCCGTCCAGCGTAAGATGCTCGGTCGTGTCGTAGAGGATGACCTCGAAGTCGAGCGGAGTGGTATTGCAGGCTCCGTTCGCCTTCCACTGAACAATGTACCGCGCATTCGCCGAATCGTAATAGTGCCAAACGCCCAAGCCGCTGCCGGAGGTCTTCAGATCGTCCCAGTAGGGGGCAACCATCCCTTCAGGAGCTACCATGGCGGGAATCAGAAAGTTGCGGAAATTGTCGTTCCACGCCTGATTGCCGAAGGCGATCCAGCCGTTGGCACTGATCGTCACGGTATCATAAACGACGCCGTAGTATTTGAAACGGAACGGCAGCCGCCGCGCCGTGGACCAAATCTGGCCTACCGTGACCTTCTCTCCTTCGTCGTTCAGATTCAAGTTGGTGCCGAGCCCGCCCGATATGTTCACGTATTGGTAGGTGGGCGACATCTCGTATTGGGTATCGGTGTTGTCGTAGGCGAAGTAACCGTAGACGTCCGGGCCGGTCGGATCCGAAGTGGTGGCCGTACCCACGTTCAACGTGAACCGCGCCGTGTCCGTCTGCCCTCCCGTGGCGGTGGCGACGATCATCATGGGAGCCTGATGGCCGCGGAACGTGAGACTGTTGGACGAAACGGTGAACTCGTCGGTGGTGTTGGTCTGCAGACTGCCCGCCGGGATGCTGCCATAGGCTCCCTGCGCATCGTCCACCTGCACAAACGGGCTGAGCGACACCAGTCGTCCGGTAACCGAATTCAAGTCCTGCAGGCCGTAGTTTTTCAGGGTCACGCGCAGATTCCGCGTTGTGCCCGGATTGAACGTGCCGCCGATCACGCTATGGCTGTTGTAGCTCACGGCACCCGCTACGCATCGCAGCTCAATCGCACCGGTCACTTGCCCGCTGGAGCTGGTTACGGTCATGATCAACAGGGCCGTTTCCTGATGCTGTACGGCCGGTGATACCGAAATGCGAAACGCCTGCGATCCGAGAGCCGAATCGCCGGGAGCCAGATTGGGGTAGGTGGCCGAGCTCTGGGTGACCGTCACGCGCGGATTGCGGCTTGTCAGAGTCGTGCTGATGCCGGTCGCCGTGCTCCCCGTCCCGAAATTCTTGAGGTAGATCGGCAGATCAATCACCTCGCTAGGATTCATGATCCCATTCCCGTTGCCGCTGGTGCCGCCGCTGTTGTCGTCGTCGAGCGTGTACGAGCTCAGCATGGCCATTTGATTCGCTGCCGTGCATGTAATCGTGAACAGGTACGGCTTGTGGTTCTTCTTCGAGACGGTGAGCAGCAGATCGCCCGTCGTATTGATGCTTACGGGCAGCGTGATCCGGCCTTCAGAGTCCGTCATGCCCTTGACGTAGGTGGAGTCGGCCCCACGCTTCCACAGCGTTACCCGCGCATCGGCGATCGGCACGCCGTTGTCATTGCGAACCGCCTCGATGGACACCTGCCGCGTGCCGACGCTGACCGTCGTCGGATGAGCGCACTCCATGACCACCGGAACGTCGGTCCAGAACAACAAGCCGGGATCGCCCAAGAGGTTGAAGTAGCGAGAGAAATCAGCTGGCGTACCGTCGTTGTACGTCCAGAACAGCCAGAACTTGGAGTACATGAAGGCGTTGCCCAGATGCTCCAGGCCGAGGTTGGCGATGCCGTACATAAGTCCGCCCGCCAGAGTGATATTGTGCGGATTGTGGGTGCCGTACGTGGACGTTCCCATCGCTGCCACACCGCCCTTCGGTTGAGACGCAGTTCCGGCAATCAGATAACTCTCCGCCGTGCCCGTGCCGGAAGTGTAATCGTTCGCCGCGCAGGTGATCAGCATGCACACGGGGAGCTTCCACCCGTTGCTCATGGGATTGACGATGGTCCCTTCCATCTGGTTGAGCCATGAACCGCGCCAGAGAAAATAGGAGATACCGCGGTTGAACATCTGTTGTACCCGGCTGTCGTTGACGTGGCCGTTCACCGATTCGACGGTACCGCTGTCCACGCCCGTGTAGGTGGCAAACATCTGTGCGCACCACTGCATGAGCGTGTAGTTTGAAGCGCATTCATTGGCCACGCCCGCCAGGAAATAGCCTCGCCGGTACCACAGGGTGTCCCCCATGTAGGGATTCCGTTCGTAGCCCATGATCTTGGCATTGATCGTCGCCATCTCGCCGGAGTTCCCGCTGAGCCGCCCCACTGCGATATCGGGGACCTCATCGCCGTAGTTGCCGCGCTCGTAGGTGTGATCGTTGTTGCTGCCGTCGTGCGGGATCCCCACAGACCACTGAGGATCTCCGATGAGACAGACGTACTCGGGACGAGTGGAGCTCTGGTATGCCGTCTGAATGACTGAGGACACCTGGCCGGGAGTCCAGGAACTGCGGGCTTCGATCCGCACCGGAAAGCCCAGCCGGGTTTTCCACACGAAAAGGCTGTCCGCCCATTTCTTGGCAGTGACGTCAGTATTGGTAAAGATCAGGTACAAGCCCAAGGAATCGCTGATCTCGTCGAGGGCGCTCTCATCGAGGTTCGCGATCAATGAACGATAGATGGGAACAAAGGAAGCCGAGATCGGATGGTTCGACACCAGCTCATTCTCCCCCTGCCCGCCGGTGGATACGATGTCCACCTGCAGGTTGTGGTAGAGTCGCGCCTGCCGGGTGACCGGATTCACCTGCACCGGATAGAGCGATACCGTCACCAACCGGAAATCGCGCATGATCATCGGGGCCGAGATCTCCGCCACCTCCGCCGGATACCAGCCGTTCTTGGAGTACACGGCTTCATTGCGGACGATCCGGTCGAAGGCACCCGGCTCGAGCTGGAGCGGGAATGCGTCAATGTCTTCGATCAGTTCGTACTCCGCCGCCGTGACGACCAGTTCTACGTTGCCGGTGTTGGGAATCCGGTAGAAGCGGGTAACATGCGGGATAGCCGGGCAGCCGTCGGTATAACGCATCGGCTCGCCGGGAATCCCGAACACCTGATAGGGCTGATAGTCCACCATCCGCTGCTCGATCACGATGTGGGGCACTTCGAGAGCGATGGTGGTCGCCTCGGGAGTTCCCCGCGTAACCGTCAGATGGGAAGCAGACTGCGAATAGTCTACGATTCCCAAAGGAAGTGGGTCACTTGCGGCCGCCAATCCCCAGGCCGGGATCATCAGGGCACACGCGCAAAGAAGTAATCCTGCCAGTCTCATTACGTTCCTCCGGTTCACACACCACGGCGGCCGCGCGCAATCGGCGTGACAGCTTTCTTGCTTAAACGTTAAAATTTACCGATTGCACACCGACTATGCAAGTAAATATGCGCACAACCAGTCTCAAAAAGCCTGCCAAAGAGTTAACCACCGGATAGCCGGCCGGGTTCCGGACACCGAACTCCAATACTCCAATTTATAAACGGTTGGCGATTAATCCGTCGGCGATCCCGCACATTAGGATGCTGTTCTGCGGACAACGGCATGCTCTACAGACGATTGCTCGATCTTCTCCATGACATCCTGTTCGGATTCGTGCCTCCTTGCGATGTCCTCCCTGACGACAAACCAAAGTCTTCGACCCCTGAGCCTCCACTCGATAGCTTGAGAATCCTAAGAATACAGACAGGACATGTATCTCTACATAAGTTTTGATTAAACAAGTAGTATACGAATATGTAGCTCTCTGGTGAGTTTCAACACATGGGAGAGGTTGTCGCGCCCAGATGGGATTGGACCGTCGTTTTCTCGGACAACGAAAGGACTTACGATGTGGTTTGGTGTATATAGTCTCCTTGACATGTATCGAAAAAGTACGTTTATTTTACAGCTTGTAGGCAAAAACTTACCATATCTTCTGAGGAGACGACCATGGGATTCGGGACTCGGATCTTTGTGTGGCTTTCGGCAGTGATCCTCTTGCTGTGTGCGGCGGGTTTGACCTTCGCCGTAACCGAGGCGGATATCGCCTATCTCAAAGGCAAGGTAGAGGCCGGGCAGATGCTTACGCCGGCCGATATCGCACTGGCGGAGGAGGTCAATGCCACGACCACCAGCTACATTGACGTTGAACAGGCCAACGAACGGGCCAAGGCAATTCAGGCCGGCGAAGTGGAGACGCCGCGTCCGCCGCGCGACCCACTGGATGTTTACGTCTGGACCGAGGTGGCCTATAGCTGGGTAGACATCTCCGGGCTTGGCAGTACCCTAACGGCGGGGGATGACAGCAATCAGGGTCCGTTCCCACTTGGATTTACCTTCTCGTTCTACGACCGACCCTACACTCAGGTCCGAATCTGCACCAACGGATTCCTGTCCTTTACCAGCACTTCAACGAGTTTCACCAACACGGCTCTTCCTACTACCGCTCTACCCAATAACGCCATCTACCCATTCTGGGATGACCTGGATTCCGATCCTCGGGGCCAGATTCGCTATTATTCCGATGTGGCAAACCAGCGGTTTATTGTGAGCTGGCTGGCGGTTGCACATCATCAAGCCAGCGGCGGTGATCGCCCTGCCTACACGTTCCAGGTGATTCTCAACGCCAACGGGAACATCGTATTCAACTATCATACGATACCGACGGATACGATCCCCGGGGACTCGAGTTGCACGGTGGGTATCGAGGATAGCACCGGAACGCAGGCCGTGCAGGTCTGTTATAACGGACAGGGAACCGTACCCACCAGCGAACGCTCTATCCTGATCGGTCAGCCGGATGGGGTGCCAAATCCGGTGACCACTCTGCAAGGGCAGGTCCAGAGTGGCGACGTGGTTCTGACCTGGACCGATCCCAATCAGGACACCAACGGCAATCCCATGACTGTGGACAGTCTGGTGGCTCGTCTGGGAGCCGTCCGTTTGGGCAGAATCAATGCCGGTGTGCAGACGTACACTCACGTAGGCCCGCCGTCGGGCAACTTGACTTACGCCGTCATTGCCTATAACGATGGCTTTTCCAGTACCCCCACCACCGTCCCCGTGATGGTCGGCAATCCGAGTTACCGCCAGTCCTTCGACACGACAAATGGCGGCTGGGTGCGAACTCCCGTCAGCGGCGGTTGGGAATGGGGCGCGCCTTCGGGACCCAGCCCGACTCCCCGCAGCGCTCCCAATGTGTGGGGGACGATCCTGTGGGCCAACTATATGGACAACGCCTGCTGGCAATTGGATCTGAACCTCGGCCGGGTGATCACCAGTCCGGTGGCGACGGTCGAATTCTGGTCGTGGTATAACACGCAAACGGGCTATGACGGCTGCAATTTCAAGGTGAGCACCGACGGCGGCAGCTCATGGAATATCGTAGCGCCCGAGGGCGGGTATCCGACTGCATCCATGTATACGGGATCGTGCCTCGCTGCTCAGCCGGCCTGGAGCGGCAACCGATCCACGTGGACGTTTAACGTTATCCCCGTCGGCCAGTTCATCGGTCAGGCCCCCATCTTCCGGTTCGAATTTGGCTCGAATGCCTCCACCTCCAATGTCGGCTTCTACTTCGACGACATAACCATTTGGGGGCTGCAAGACCCGGGCGGTGTGCCGCGGGCGGTGACGAACCTCCTCGGCTCTTATGATGCCGAACGAAATGACGTAACCTTGACGTGGACCGATCCCAATCAGGATCTGGTCGGCAATCCCCTGACCCCCGACAGTATTCAGATTTGGCTGGGACCGGTGATCTCCGGTCAGCTGCTTGGATCGGTCGCCGGTGGTGTGCAGGAATTCTCGCACGAGAATCCCCCGTGGGGCAATATTACCTACAGCGTGCGAGCTTATGAACCCCCGAACTACGGAGCTCCCGCGTCATATTCGCTGATTGCCGGTTCTCCTACCTACAACAACGGTTTCGAAGTGGATGACGGCATGTGGATCGCCGATACCGGCTGGGAATGGGGAACTCCCACGGGAGTGGGTCCCGGTGGCGCTCACGGCGGCGTCAACTGCTGGGGAACCGTCCTCAGCGGCAACTATATCAACAACGCCTGCTATCGTCTTACGTTGAATTTGGGACTGGTGGTGGAAAGTCCAGGCGCGACCGTTGAGTTCTGGTATTGGTACGATACCGAGCCGACGTGGGATGGATGCACGTTCCAGATCAGTCTTGACGAAGGAACCACTTGGCAGGTAGGACGACCGCTGGGCGGCTATCCTGATTCCATATACGTCTCGACGGCGCGTCCCTGCAATTCCGGCCTCCCCGCTTGGGGTGGACATGCCGGGGGGCAATGGGCTTATGCGGTTATTCCCATCGGGCAATACATCGGACAGGCTCCGATTTTCCGGTTCCTGTTCGGATCGGATAACATTTCCGCGGTCTACGCCGGCTTCTACTTTGACGACATGCTCATCTGGGGTTTGGCCATGCCCCAGAGCGCCAGCGTGAGCGGAACGGTCACGCTCGACGGCCGCAATGGCGTGGTTACCAACTCCACCATGAGTTCCAACGGTCTGGGCAGCCCCAATACGCATCCGCTTGTCAACGGCACCTACACTCTGGCCGGTGTCCAGGTCGGAACCCGTGTGCTGACCTGTGAGCTGAGTGGCTTCCAGACGACTACCCGCACGGTGGACGTCCCGGTGGGCGGTTTGACCGATCAGAACTTCACCATCCGCCGTCTGCCTCCGCCCACCCCGACGGACGTGACGGGAACCGTAAACAGCACGACCGGTGTGGTCACGCTCAACTGGACGGCTTCTCCCGATACCACGGTGGATCGCTACCGGATCTACCGCAAGTTGCGTTCGGACACCGCGTGGGTCTTCCGCAGAACCATCAGCGGCCGCACCACCATTCAAGGAACCGATACCTTGACCCTGGGCGGCATTTACAATTTCCGGATGACGGCCGTGGACACCAACGTAATCGCTCCCCCGGTTGAGTCGGCACCCTCGAACATCATAGAGATAGTCTATGGCGAGTTGCCGCCCGAATTCCTCACGGCCAATGGGAACTTCGACAATCAGATTGTACTGTCGTGGCTGTCGCCCGGCACACCGCCGGAAGCCGAACTCTTCTATGACAGCGCAGACGTGGATTATACGGGCTGCGTCACCGACGGATTAGGCTTCACACAAGCGTTTCCGTTTGCGTGGTTCGCCGGTCACTATCAGACGGCGGGCGCGATAACGGTTACTCGCGTCAAGACGCGCCATTGGCCGAATTCGACTCCCGGCTGTCCCGTGCAGTATGGCGTGTTTGCCGATTCCGGTGGCGTTCCGACCCTGACTCCGATGGGCGTAACCGACTGGACCATTCAAACCCCCACTGCCTGGCAGGATTGCGAACTCAGTACGCCGGTGACGATTCCCAACGGCTCCTTCTACGTCGGCATCCGGCAAATGACGGCCCAACGCGTGGACATCGGAATGGATGAGTGCGCCGCCCAGCAGGCGAATACGTTCTTCGCCGTAACGCAGCCCACCGGCCCCTGGCAGGAACTCGGCGCCGCCGGCTTCCCCGAAGTGCTGGTTATGCGGGCGGTGGTGATCGGGAACGTGAGGAACGCCATCGAGCTTTTACCCACCCCCGTCGAGCCGTTCTATTCGTCGTGGCCGGTGGCGAAAGCTCCGGGCGAG